>JBHELM010000099.1:0-33394 GCA_046352715.1 Thermoplasmatota archaeon
GGAGAGGAGGCGGGCGAGGCGGTCGAAGTCGGCGTCGCGGAAGCGCTTGTAGAGGGCGCGCAGGACGTTGCCCTTGCGCAGCTCGCGGCCCAAGACCCGTTTCACGTGCCGCTCGTAGGGCAGCAGGTCACCGCGCGAGAGCCGGTCGGTGCGCAGGCCCCTGTCCGCGACGGGCGCCAGGAACTCGGAGGCGACGAGGCCGTAGTAGATGCCGCCGCCGGAGGTGGGCTTGGCCATCCCCGCCGCGTCGCCCACCAGCATCACGCGGTCCTGCACCAGTTGCCCGCGCAGGCCGAGCGGGATGCCGCCGATGATGAGGTAGGTGGGCTTCGCGCCGGCGAGGTAGGGCGCCGAGAGCGGGTCGGTGAACATCCGCTCGTAGTACGCCTTCGCGGAGCGCTCGTTCATGCCCGGCGCCACCGCGAGCCCGGCGCGGGCGCGGTCGCCGCCCACCGGGATGATCCAGGAGAAGAAGCCGGGCGCCGCAGCGTGGCCGGCGAACATCGGGATGATGCCGGGCTTGCCGGGGGGGATGTGGCAGCCCGACAGTTCCGCCTCGTAGCAGGAGACAATCTCCTGCACGGGGGGGAAGTCGAACCAGCGCGCCACGCTGCCCCGGATGCCGTCGGCGCCGACGAGCAGGCGGCAGCGCACGGCGACGCGGCCCGCGGGGACCTGGAGCCACACTGTCACGCCCAGCGGGTCGCGTTTGGCGTCGACGGCCTTGGTCGCGGTGCGCAGCTCGACGCCGGCGAGGACGGCGTGCTCGGCCATGCGCGCATCAAAGCGGGCGCGGTCCATCGCCTGGGCGTGGACGGCCTTGCCGTCGAACTCCACGGCGGTCCCGTCGGGGGAGTGCACGACGCCGCCAGTCAGGTCGTTCTGGTGCAGGTCGCCGATGGGGAAGGGGGTGTGCTCGAAGGTGCGCGGCGTCACCAGGCCGGCGCACTGCACAGGGATGCCGACCTGAGGGTGCTCCTCGACGAGCAGCACCGACCAGCCGCGCAGGGCCAGCAGGCGGGCCGCGTTGGAGCCGGTCGGCCCCGCGCCCACCACGATGGCGTCATACGCCTCCCGCACGCTTGGCCCAGCGGGAGGAGGGTTTCAAGGGTGGCGGTCGCGGTTGACCTCCGTTGGAACCACGAATTGCACGAATCACACGAACCGTGATGTTCCCGCCCTGCCGGCTTCGTGAAATTCGTGGTTTCAACCTGCGGCCATGGATGCCGACCCCTTTAAACCGGGCCCCCATGGAACGGCCGTGGCCCTCTCGAACGCGGAGCTGCTGACGGTCCTCGGCGTCCTGCTCGTCCTGCTGGGCGTCATCGTCTACAACAACGTCATGGCCGCCATCGCCACGCGCCGCAGGGCCCGCGCCGACCCCGCGGCGAGCTGGGTCGGCAGGCACGTCCACTTCGAGGGGGACGTGGTGGGCGAGGTGGTCGCCGAGGAGGATAGCCGCCTCCTGTTGCGCAAGGGCGGCCAGGCGCTCGCCGTCCCCCGCTCTCAGGTGCGGCCCCAGGGGCTCGACCTCGGCCTGAAGACGTTCGACCGGCAGGCCGCGCTCGCGGACGGGGCCGCGTGGCAGGGGCGCGACGGCGGGGCCGCACCATGAGCCACAAAATGGTGATCGTGGCCCGCAAGGACTTGGACCTCAGCAAGGGCAAGCTCGCGGCGCAGGTGGCGCACGCCGCCGTCGGCTGCACGCTCAAGGCGCAGCGCCACGCCCGCGACGCCCTGGAGGCGTGGCTGGACGAGGGCCAGATGAAGGCGGTCCTCAAGGTTGCCCGGGAGGGTGACCTCTACCCGCTCAAGCTGGCCGCCGAGCGCGCCGGCCTCTGCACCGACCTCATCAAGGACGCCGGCCACACCGAGATTCCCGCCGGCACGGTCACCGTCCTGGGCATCGGGCCCGGCGAGGAGTCCGTCATCGACCGGGTGACCGGCCACCTGGGCCTGCTCTGAGCGGGCCGCCGTGGACAACCAGGGATGGGGCCAGCAGGCTCATCAGCCCGGCCCCGACTTCCCTCCCCATGCCCCCGGCCAGCCACCGCCCGGAATGGCCGGACAAGGCGATGTTCGCGGCGCTCTGCCTCATCCTCGGCGGCGCCCTCGGCGTGCTGTTCGAGCTGGGCCGCGGCCTCCTGTTCGTGGACCAGGAGAAGCTCTACCTGTTCACCAGCGACATCCCGTTCTACACGCTCACCCTGGCGGCGGCGACATTGGCGCTCGGCGTCGTGTGCCTGCGCACCCAGGCCGCCCTCTTCGGCTACCTTGGCGCCGCCACGGCCATCCTGTCGCTGGCGCTCTTCGGCTTGGTCACGTTCCTCGGCCTCGCCGCGGTGGCCCTGCTGGTGAAGGCGCACCTGGAGGGGGAGGAGACCCGCAACGACGGCATCCGCCTCCGCGCCGACCAGTGGCCGGACAAGGCGCTCGCGGCGGCCATGGTGCTGTTCGTGGGCGGCGCGCTCACCCTGACCCAAGCGGTCGCGGTCTCCTTGGGCAAGTTCCAGGCCGTCATCGTCACGGGCTCCTGGGCCGTCGCGCTGGACGCCGCCGCCGGGCTCTTCGCGCTGTGGGCGGCACGGGAGACCTTCCACCTGCGCCGCCCCTGGGCCGGCGTCGCCGCCGCGGTCCTGCTCGTCGCCGCGGCCGCCACCTACGTCCTCGGCCCCGCGCTGGGCCTCGTCGCCCTCCTGCTGCTCTGGCTGGCCAGCCGCGAGGGGGAGTTCCACCCGGAGCCCGCCGTGCGCGCCCAGCGGCAGGCGGAGCGGCGCGCCCGCCGCCAACCAGCCTGAAAAACCCGGTTCGGCAGGACGGTGCCTCGGCTGTCGCCCTTATCACCCCTCCCTGGCGTGGTCGCGGCGATGGGACGAACCTTCCTCATCACCAGCGCCGCGGCCCTCCTGGTGATGGCTGCCCTGCCCGTGACCAACGCCGACCAATGCCTGACCTCCAGCGGATGCGAGTTCTGGGACAACAATTTCCATGAATACATCCTCTACACCGTCGACACCACCAAAATCGACGTCCTCATCGTCCCCGCGGTGACCCCCAACCCCACCCGCGACACGCAGATCGTGGAGAAGGCGGTCGACGGCTGGAAGAACGCGCTCGCCAACTGCGGCTGCCCGCTCAACCAGATCCAGATCAACCGCTACACCCTCGGCACCGACAACGTGCCGCAGGACGCCCTGCTCGACCCCGAGATCGTGGTCGTCACCTCTGAACACAACCCCTTCCTGCTGTTCGGCATCGGCGAGCAGCTGCCCCTCGGCATCTGCACCCAGCGCGGCGGGGCGGTCCAGACCTTCCCGTCGCACGACCACGACGGCGCCACCATCGCCAGCGCCGAGTGCAAGCAGGGCGGCATGACCTGCGTCGCGCTCAACACCAACTTCCTGCTCGGCGGCGTCCGGCGCATGTACGACCTCGTCTCGCACGAGTTCGGCCACTGCCTCGGCATCGGCCACGTGGGCGACGCCCTCGACTTCGACGCCAAGGTGTTCCCCGTGCACGACATCATGAGCTACCAGTACGACGCCACGCACGTCCACTGCGTCTCGAACCTGAACCTCAACGCGCTGTCGGGCGTCTACGCCGACCTGCTGGGGCAGCCGGGCCAGCTCGACGCCGGCGACTACATCCAGATGGTGCCCTCGAGCCACACCAACGTGGCCTGCGCCAACCCGTGACGGGCCGGCCTTCCCTTTCCCCCTCTGCCCCCTCTCCCCTGTTTTTGCCCCCGCCCGGCTTGGGCGTCGCGGCGTCTGTGCACAGCTCAGGCCAGGCCCCAGCGCGTCCGCACCGCCCGCTCCAGGCGCGCGAAGACGATGCGCTCGATGACGACGCCGATGACGATGAGGACCACCATCGTGGCGAACACCTGCGCCACGTCGAAGGTCTCGCGGCCCTGGTTGAGCAGGAACCCGAGCCCGAGCGAGACGCTGGGCATGATGATCTCGGCGCCCACCAGGCTGCGCCACGCGAAGGACCAGCCCACCTTCGCGGCGGTGAGGAGGTGCGGCGTGGCGGCGGGGACGGTGACGCGCAGCAGGAGGTTCATCCCCGAGATGCCCATGTTGCGCGCCACCTTGTGGTAGAGCGGCGGCACCGTGGCGAAGGAGTCCGCGAACCCCATGGCGATGGAGAAGACGGAGCCCATGATGGTGACGAAGAGGATGCTGGGCTCGCGGAAGCCGAACCACAGCACCGCCAGGGGGATCCAGGCGAGGCCGGGGAGGCTCTGCAGCGCCAGCAGGAACGGCTGCACGCCGCCGCGGAAGCCGGGCACCAGCACCAGGCCGGCTGCGATGAAGCCGCCGAGGGCCAGCGACAGGAAGTAGGAGGAGCCGAGCCGCCAGAACGTCGCCTGGAGCGCCGGCAGCAGTTGCCCGTCGGAGGCGAGGTGGCCCAGGCTGCGCGCCACGTCGAGCGGCCCGGGGAACAGGTAGTTGGGCCACAGCCGCAGCCAGTGCAGGACGGACCACAGCGCGACCAGGACCACGACCGTCACCAGGAACGGCACCGGGCTGCGGCTGCGGCTCACAGCATCCATCCGAGATCCTCCACCAGGGCCGCCTTGACCTCGCGGGCGGCCTGGATGACCGCCTCGTCCTCGATGTGGCGCGGCCGGGGCGCGTCCACCTTGATCTCCGCCTTGATGGTGCCGGGGCGCGGCGAGAAGACGACGACGCGGTCGCCCAGGCAGGCGGCCTCGCGGACGTTGTGGGTGACGAACAGGGTGGTGAAGCGCTGCTGCAGCCAGAGCGTCTGCACGCGCTCCAGCATCCCGTCGCGGGTCTGGGCGTCGAGCGCCGCGAACGGCTCGTCCATCAGCAGCACCTTGGGCTCCATCGCCAGGGCGCGGGCGAGGGCGACGCGCTGCCGCATCCCGCCCGACAGCTCGTGGATGCGGGAGCCCTCGAAGCTCTCGAGCTGCACCATGGCGAGGTGGTGCATCGCCTTGGCACGGCGCTCGGCGCGGCCCATCTCCTGCCCCCGCAGCGCGAACTCGACGTTGGCGCGGGCGTCCAGCCAGGGGAAGAGGGCGCCTTCCTGGAACAGCAGGGTGCGGTCGCGGCTGGGCCCGGTGACCGGCTTGCCGTCCACCTCGATGGTGCCCGCGCCCGGCATCTCCAGCCCCGCCACCAGGGAGAGCAGCGTCGACTTGCCGCAGCCGGAGGGCCCGATGAGGACCACGAACTCGCCGTCGCGCACGTCGAGGTTGATGTCGGTGAGCGCCTGCACCGGGCCGGTCTTGCTGGCGAAGGTGTGGGACAGGCCCTGGACGCGCAGGCTGCTCACGGCTGGGGCACCCCGGGCCGTCCGTGGCGCGACAGGACCTCGTTGAGGGGGCCCAGGTCGACGACCCGGGAGAGCGCCGGCAGGTCGCCGCGCAGCAGCCCCAGGCCGCGGGCCTTGTCGCCGAAGGCCGCCAGGGTGGGGGCCAGCGGGTCGTTGGTGAAGTTGAGCTTGGTGAAGGAGGCCGCGAGCAGCGGGGCGGGGAGCTCCTTGCCCGTCGCGGCCTGGATGCCGGCGTTGACCGCCTGGAGGACGGAGGCGTTGGCGGCGGCGACGGCGGCGGTGGCCTGCACGTGCGCCTCGAGGAGGCTGCGCACCAGGTCGCCGTGCTGGGAGAGGAAGGAGGAGGTGGTGACGAGGAGGGTGGTGGCGAACTGGCCGCCGGGCCACAGCGAGCGCTCGTCCAACAGCTCCTTCCCGCCGCCGTCCATCTCCAGGCGCGTCGCCCACGGCTCTGGCACCCAGGCGCCATCGACCTTCCCCTGCGTGAACAGGGAGAGGATGTCGGGGTTCTGGGCGTTGACGACCTTGACGTCGCCGCCGCGGTCCTCCGTCGCGTGGCCGTGCTGACGGAGGTAGTCCTTCAGGCTGATGTCCTGCGAGTTGCCGAGCTGCGGGCTGGCGAACACCTTGCCGCCGAGGTCCGCGTCGCCCGCGATGTGGACGTCGCCGCGCAGGATGAGGCGCGCCCCGCCCGACGCCGAGCCGGCGATGACGCGCAGCACGTCGCTACCCGTCGCGGCCAGGGCGTTGATGAGGGGGCCGGGGCCGACGTAGGTGGCGTCCACCTGGCCCGACAGCAGCGACTCCAGGGCGGTGGGGCCGGCGTTGAACTGCGTGTGGGTGAAGCCGTGGCCGCCGAGTTGCTGCGCGTAGAGGCCGGCCTGGATGCCGTAGAGCGCCTGGGCGTGGGTGACGTTGGGGAAGTAGCCGAGCCGGATGCCGTCGCCCCCCGCCGCGCCGGTGCAGCCGGCAAGCGCGGCCGCCAGGAGGATCGCCACCGGGAGGGCGGCGCGGGCGGTCCTGCGCATCGGTGACCCAACCTCCGGGGTGGTTTAGACCCTGCGCCATGACGTAGCTGTGAGGTTGGAGCGTCAGCGCACGACGACGGTCTGGTCGCGGCCTGGTCCGGTCCCGACCAGCTTGATGGCGGCGCCGGTGCGCTCGCGCAGGAACTGCAGGAAGGTGCGGGCTTCCTGCGGCAGGCCCTGCCAAGTGCCGTCGCCCAGGTCGCTCCAGCCCTCGAAGCTCTGGTAGACCGGCTTGGCGAGGGCGAACTCCTCGATGTCGCTCGGGATGTGGGTCACCTTGCGGCCGTCGGGCATCTGGTACGCGACGCAGACCTGCACGGGGCCGGCGCCGCTCAGGACGTCGAGCTTGGTGACCGCGAGGTGGGTGACGCCGCACAGCCGCACGGCGTGGTTGACGACGACGAGGTCGAGCCAGCCGCAGCGCCGCTTGCGCCCGGTCGTCGTGCCGACCTCCCGGCCGACCTCGGAGAGGTGCTTGCCGGCGCCCTGCGCCATGTCCAGCTCGGTGGGGAAGGGGCCGGAGCCGACGCGGGTGGTGTACGCCTTCACGACGCCGACCACGTCGCCGATGTCGCGCGGCGCCAGGCCGGAGCCGGAGCACATCCCGCCCGACGCGGTGGCGGAGGAGGTGACGAACGGGTAGGTGCCGTGGTCGAGGTCGAGCATCGCGCCTTGGGCGCCCTCGAGCAGGACCGCCTCGTCCTCGCGCACGGCGTCCTGGAGGAGCTTCGCCGTGTCGGCGATGAACGGGCGCAGCGCGTTGGTGGCGGCAACCAGTTCCTTGAGGATGGCGTCGGCGTCGAGCTTCACGCCCGAGCCGTAGGCGGCCAGCAGGGCCTGCTTGAGGCGGACGTTGGTGCGCACCTTCTCCTCCAGGCGCTTGGGGTGCAGCAGGTCGCCGGCCTGGATGCCGCTGCGGCTGGCCTTGTCGGCGTAGCACGGCCCGATGCCCCGCCCGGTGGTGCCGACCTTCGCAGCACCCTTGGCGGCCTCCTCGGCGGCGTCGATGGCCTGGTGGTAGGGCAGGATGAGGTGGGCGCGGTCGGAGAGCCGCAGGTCGGGGGTGACGCCGCGGGCGCGCAGTTCCTCGACCTCCTTGACGAGGACGAAGGGGTCGACGACGCAGCCGTTGCCGATGACGCCGACCTTTCCCTGCAGGACGCCGCTGGGGATGAGGTGGAGCTTGTAGGTCTGGCCGTCCACGACGAGGGTGTGGCCGGCGTTGTTGCCGCCCTGGAAGCGGACGACCACCTTGGCGCGCTCGGCGAGGTAGTCGACGACCTTGCCCTTCCCCTCGTCGCCCCACTGGGTCCCGATGACCGCGGTGACCGGCATCGCGGCGGCGACTGAGGGGTGCGATAAGAGGGTGCCGCCCTCCCTGGAGCGGGGGACCTCACAGGCCCAGCAGGGAGCAGGCCGGATCCGCGGGCGCTAGCCGGCAGTCGGCGTCGACCTGCGCCCCGAGCGTGCCCTTCGGGACGACGGTGCAGGCGGCGGGGCTGGCCGCCGTGTCCTGGCAGGTGCCCGCGGCGTCCTGGAAGCGGTCGATGCCCCTGGCGTCCAGCAGCAGCCCTGCCCCAGGATAGTCGTCCACGCAGGCCGAGCCGCCGCCGTTGGTGCCGCACTCCCCTGCCAGTTGCGCCTGCCGGGATGGCCAGGAGGAGCGCGAGGGCGATGCCGGCGACGGCGGCGGGCCTGCGGCGAACGCTTGCCGGAGTGGAGGTCTGCATGGCGATCCGTTGGCGGCAGCAGGCCGGGTTCCGATAAGCCTTCGCGCCGAAGGCGACCGCCGGTGGCGCTTTTCGCTGAACGGTCCCGGAGGTGCACACCTGCCGTGGAAGCTGCTGGGCCTCCTGGAATCTCCATTGGCTCCCGGTTTTCTTCAGTTCGCGGGTTTCGCGGTCAGGCAGTTGGAAGGCAGCCCTACCCGACGACCTTCTCCCACTTCTTCAACTGAAGAACCGACGAGAGCGTCCTGCCGCGGCGAATCTCTTCGCGCAGCCGGCCCTCCCGCTCGTGGACCTCCAGGCTGCGGTTGGCGACCTCGTGCGCCTCCTCCTGGGGCACCACGACGACGCCCATGTCGTCTGCGACAATCCAGTCGCCGCTGCGGACCGTCTGGCCGCCGCAGCGCACCTCGGCGCCGATCTCGCCGAAGCCCTTGGGCTCGCCGGCGTTGGGGACGACGTGGCGGCTCCAGGCGGGGAAGCCCATGGCGCGGATGTCGTCGATGTCGCGGATGGCACCGTCGATGACGACGCCGGCGATGCCGCGCACCTGGCAGGAGTGGCTGGCGAGCTCGCCCCACATCGCGACCTCGGTGCCGCGGGAGTCGATGACGAGAACGTCGCCGGGCTGCGCCACCTCGATGGCCTCCACCGGCTTGGCCCAGTCGCCGTCGGCGGTGAACACGGTGACGGCGCGGCCGGCGACGCGGAGGCCCTGCTGCCGGGCGTGGATGCCGGCCATCGCACCCTTGCGGTGCATGGCGTCGCTCACGTTGCTGGTGCTGCACTGGCGGAACGCGGCCGCCAACTCCTCCTGCCCGTAGCGCTTGAACGACGCCGTCGGGACGACGCGGCGGTCGCGGATGGCCGCCTTGAGCTTGCGCGCCTCGGCCTGGATGTCGGGCGCCTTGGTGAGCGCGCCGCCCACGATGACGACGGCGGCGCCGGCCTTGACGCAGGGCGCCACGGTCTCCGTGTTGAGGCCGCCCGCGACGAGGACCGGGATGGTGACGGCCGCGACGACGGACTTCAGCACCTGCATCGGCGACCCGCCCGCCATCTGCTTCATCTGCTCATCGATGCCCAGGTGCAGGGCCACGTAGTCGCAGCCGAGCGCCTGCGCCTCCCGCGCGCGCTGGACCTTGTCCTTGACGGCGATGAGGTCCATGTAGACCTTGGCGCCGTACTTGCGCGCCGCCTTCACGGCCTCGCGGACCGTGCCGTCGTCGGCGGCCCCCAGGATGCCCACGACGTCCGCGCCGGCCTTCACCGCCATCTCGGTCTCGAACGCGCCGGTGTCCATCGTCTTCATGTCCGCGACGATGACCTTGCCGGGGAACTCCCGCTTGAGCGCGCGCACCGCGTCGAGGCCGCACGCCTTGATGAGCGGCGTCCCCGCCTCCACCCAGTCCGCGCCGCCGGCCACCGCCTCGCGGGCGTACTGGAGGGCGCGGTCGAGGTTGACCTCGTCGAGGGCGATCTGCAGCACCGGCCAGCGCGGCTCCGGCGCCGCGGGCTTGGCCGCCTTGGCGGCGGGTGGCTTGGCGGGGCCGCGCTTGGCCGCGGGCTTGGGCATGGCTTGGGCCACGCGGTCGGCCGTTTCAAGGTTGGTGCCCCGCCTCCCCTCCTGGGCCACGGATTCCACGCCGGCGGCCATCCATGCCATCAGTGGAATCCGTGGATAGGCGGAGCAGGGGACGCAACGCCCACAATCCTTATTCCATGGGCCCGGCACGCGCAGGCGTCGGTCCTGCCATGCGCGCCAACCCCTTCCTTCCCGCCGCCGTCGCCGGCCTCCTGGTCGCGGCCGCCCTCCTGGCCGGGTGCGCCAGCAAGCCCCAGGCCCCCGCCGGCCCCGACGAGAGCGTCGCCGCCGGGCTGGAGCGCACGGCGGGCGCCATCGGCACGCCCACGGTCCTGTCCGCCACCATCCCCATCCACGTCGTGCTGGTGGGCGTCGACCCCAAGCTCGTCGACGCGCAGCGCATCACCAAGGGCCTCGCCACCTCCTACTCCCCGATGGACCGCGCGCGCAGCGGCCTGTGGTTCCAGGAGTTCCACCTCCCGCTCGACCTCACCCTGGCCTACGACGTCACCTTCGCGCCCGAGGCGTTCGCGCAGGAGCTGTTCGCCCAGATGACGCGGTCCGCGCGGATGGCCCCGCCGACGGACTACCTGTGCGACTACGACCGCTCCAGCGGCCAGTACCGCCTCACCTCGCCCACGCCGGGGCCCGTCGCCACGACCTGCGTCCAGTCCGGCCAAGTGCCGAAGGAGGTCCAGTACGTCGACGCCAACGCCACCGACGCTTGGATCCAGGCCAACGCGCCCCGCTTCGGCATCAGCCTCGGCTTCTCCGACGGCTACACCGTCTTCGTCCTGGACTCCTACACCAAGGGGCTCATGGACCGCAGCACGTACCACTATCTGGAGTTCCGCGAGGACCTGCAGGGGGGCGAGTCCGTCCGCACCCTGCGCACCTGGGGCGGCGCCCACCGCTTCGTCTTCGAGGACCTCTCGGCCGCGCCCAACAACGACGGCAACGACAACAGCCCCACCGACCAGAACGAGCCGCCCATCTGGCAGTACGACGCGCAGGGCAACTACGAGCAGGCCAGCACCTCCGAGCAGATTCCCCTCGTCGGGCCCACCCCCGCCGTCCCCGTCCCCAGCGGCCGGGTGCTGAACCTCAACGACGTGCTGCGCCACGACGTCCAGATTGCCACGCACTACATCCTGGTGCCCTCCAACCTCTACTATCCGGCCTACAAGCCGACCTACTTCGTCAACGTCCACATCTACCAGGAGCCCGACGCCGTGGTGCAGGGCTCGCAGGGCGAGGCCGCCACCGCCTTCAACCTCGGCAACGCCCTCGACCGCCTCGGCCGTTCCATCCCGTGGGCCACCTTCCAGGGCAAGGTCACGGTCTACAACCAGCCCACCGACGACCCCGGCATGGAGGTCGCGCTGACCCAGGCGAAGGCGGAGGGCGCGGGCAACTACGTCCCCACCGCCCCCATCAAGAACTACGTCAACGCCAACCTGGCGAAGTACGAGGCTGGCCCGCCGGGCTCCTTCAACGCCAAGGTGTTCTACTTCAACCTCGGCGAGCACTACGCCTTCGCCCTGCCCGTCGTGGTGGGCGGCATCGCCAGCTCCAACCCCGACGGCACCCCGTGGGGCGTGCTGGGCAGCCACGCCGACGTCCTGGTGGCCGCCGGCTCTGCGTTCGACTACGTGAGCCTCACCGCGCACGAGGTTGGCCACTTTTTCGGCCTCAACCACCCGCACGACGGCACGGTGCGCGAGGGCGGCGAGTACCGCGACACGGTGGACTTCACCTGGGACGCCACCGCGACCCCTCTCAGCTACCGCATGGTCCCCTACGGCAGCGACCTGCTCGACCGCGACCTGCTGGCCCGCTCGCACACCGCCCTCAACGTCAACGGCGCGCTCAAGCAGCAGCGCATCGCCTACGAGGCCCTCGCCGCACACGGCCACGCCAAGGTCCCCGAGGCTGTCGCCGTGGAGCTGGCCAAGAGCCAGGACGCCATCGCCGAGGCGACCCGGCTCTTCCAGGCGGGCGTATGGGACGACGAGGCGACCCGGCACGACTCCGTGCGCTCCAGCATCGTCGCCTTCGAGGCCGCCGAGCGCGCCGTCGCCGCGGCGGGCGGCTACCGCCTCAAGCCCGTCGTCACGGAGTGGGACGCCACCCTCACCCACGCCGCGCACGGCAACAGCGTCGCGGACGGCGAGGCGGCCGCCAACATCGCCTACGACTACCACCCCATCAAGTTCACCGACCTCGACGAGACGATGGTGGTCAACGTCACCTGGAGCAACGCCCCCGGCAGCCACGGCGACCTCTTCGCCGGCTGGAGCTACGGGCCACCCCCCGCGATGAGCGACGACCTCGGTGTCGGGGTCAAGGGCCCCTACCGCGCCGGCATCCTCGGCGGCATCCCCGGCGTGTGGGACCTGGTGAAGCAGGGCCCCGCCGACGGCGCCGGCCGCGAGGGCTTCACGCTGCCCCTCGACACCCAAGGCGTGCGCGCCCTCGGCGGCACCCTCCACGCAGGGGCCGGCACGAAGGAGCAGGCCGTCAACGCCGCCTACCACGTGAGGGTGACAATCCTCGAGCGCGACTACACCTAGCGGCGAAACGGGTTCGCTTCGCTCACCCGTTTCGCCGCGAGCTAGGTTGGCGGGGGCCCTCCGGGCCCCCGCGCCCCCTCGGAGGAGAGGGCGGTCGCACCGCCAGACGGCCCGCCTCACCGGCGGGCCAGGGCTCCATCCCTTGCTCACGCGTCGCTTCGCTCCGCGCTCGCTCGGGGCTCGCTGCGCTCGCCGCGACCGCCCAGGCCAACCCGGCGCGCCCGTCCGCCGGCATGGGTGGCCGCGCGAAGCCCCGCGCCAAGCGTCGAGCGCAGCGAGACGCGCGGCAAGGGAAGGAGCCGGCGTCGCGGCGAGCGACGCCGTTGCGAGCGGCCACCCCATTCCTCCGAGGGGGCGCGGGGGCCCGGAGGGCCCCCGCCACCTTCGCCATCGGCGAAACGCGGTGAGCGCAGCGAACCCGTTTCGCCGAGCGGCACGGCCATCAAGCCCCCCGCGCATGCCCACGCGTGGGGGAGCCCAGGAGCCTTGCCGAGCTGCAGTCGGAGCACCCCCTCGCGCCGCGTAGCCTGCGCGACCCCCGCCCCGGCGAGCAGACCGAGGGCGGCCAGCTCCGCAACTACGTCCGCGACCTGGTGCTGGGCTTCAACGACGGCATCGTCTCCGTCTACGCCCTCGTCGCGGGCCTCGCGGGCGCCGGGTTCGCCGCGCACAGCGTCGCCGTCGCCGGCCTCGCCGCCATCCTCGCCGGCGCCCTGAGCATGGGCCTGGGCGAGTACGTCTCCACCAAGAGCCAGTCGCAGTACTACGCCGCCGAGGCCCGGCGCGAGCGCGAGCACATCCGCCGCTACCCCGACCTGGAGCGCGAGGAGCTGCGCCAGATGCTCGCCGACAAGGCCTACCCCCCTGAGATGCTGGAGGACCTCGTCGACCACCTCGCCTCCAAGGAGGACCGCTTCGTGGACTTCATGATGCGCGAGGAGTTCGGCGTCGGCAAGGAGTCCGACCGCAGCCCCGTCGCCGCCATGCTGCTCATCATGGCCGCCTTCGTCGCCGGCGCCGTCCTCGCCGTCGTCCCCTTCGCCCTCTTCCCCGACGGCCGCACCGGCCTCGCCGTCGCCTCCGCCGCCTCCGTCACGGGCCTCTTCGTGGCCGGCGCCGCCAAGGGCAAGGTGTCCGGCCTCAGCCCGCTGCGCTCCGGCGCCGAGATGGCCCTCCTGGGCGCCGCCGCGGCGCTCGTCACCTACTACGTCGGCCAGCTGGTGGGCGTCTCGGCGGCGTGAGCGGCAGGCGAGTGCGACTTCCGTGCAACCGCCGTGCAGCCGCGTGGCTTGGTGAATCCGGGCACGGGGCGGCGCGACCATATGGGGGGAGTCCTTGCCGGCGCCCGTCATGGAAGGGACGGCGCTGCTGGTGGACGGGGACAACGTGCCGCCGCAGCTGCTTGGCCCCCTGGTGGCGTTCCTGGAGCGCGACGGCCCGGTGACGGAGCGGCGCATCTTCCGCAACTGGCGCAGCAACAAGGACGCCAAGACGTGGGACGAGGCGGCGAAGCGGCACGCCTTCGAGCGCATCGACCGCTACAAGACGACGGAGGGCAAGAACGCGAGCGACGTGGCGGTCGTCGTCACCGCGATGGACCTCTTCCACGGCGGGCTGCGCAGCTTCTGCATCGCGTCGGGCGACACCGACTTCTCGCCGCTCGTCGAGCGCCTGCGCCGCGGCGGGTCCCGCGTCGTGGTGGTCGGCCACAAGGTCGACGGGGGCCTGCTGGCGGAGCTGGCGGACACCTACCTCGACTGGCGCTCCCTGGTCGCCGGGTCCTCCCGCGCCGCCTCTGCCCCGGCCGCGCCCGCGGGTTCCCGCGCCCGCTCGTCCGCCAAGGCCGCGCCCGCGCGCAAGGCGGCCCGCCCCGCCCCGGCGCCCCGGCCCACCGCCAAGGAGCGCGCCCGCCCCGCGACCCGGCAGTCGCAGCCCGCCCGCCCGCCGCCCCGCAAGTCCGCCGCGCGCGGCCCCGGCGACGGCAAGCTCGCGCCGCTGCACGCGCTGCTGCTGGACGCCTACGAGGTGGCGCGCACCGACGGCGAGGTGGACACCCAGGGCTGGCTCGCCGTCGACCGCCTGGGACAGATCGCCCGCGAGGTGGAGCCCGGCTTCTCGCTCGCCAAGTACGGCCTCGGGTCGCGCGCCAGCCTGACCCGCGTGCTGGAGCGCGCCGGCGACCTGTTCGACGTGCAGGCGATGGGGCGCTCCGGGAACCGCCAGTACCGCGTCCGGCGGCGGTGACCTCGCATGTCAGGGGACGAGGCCGCGCATGTCAGGATTCGGGGCTGCCCCTTCTCGCACGCTTTAGTTCCGCACGCCGGTGTAGGGGCCGTGTTGGGCCTCGTCGACGTGCTGCGGACCGTGGCGGTGCGGGGGACGCCGACGTTCGCCGAGCTGGACGCGACGCTGCTCCTGGACGACCCGGGCGACCTCGCGCTGGACTGCCTCGACGCCTGCGTGGACGACGGCCTGCTCTCGTTCCAGTGGCGCGGCGGCGACCCGGACCTGGGCCGCTTCCGGCTCACCCCGCGCGGCCGGAGGCTCCTGCTGGCGAGCAGCCTGGGCGCCCAGGCCGCCTAGGGGCACGCCGCTGGCGCGGGGTCCCGCGCCGGCTCCGGCTCGGGGAGGTGCGCCCACGCGGCGGCCGCGAAGTAGCGCACGAACGGCGGGTCGCGGCGGGCCTCCACCAACTCGGCGGCGACGAGCCGGTTGAGGTGCCACTTCACGGTGCTCTGCGACAGCCCGAAGCGCGCGACGAGGTCCTGCTGCGCCACGCCGGGATGGGTCCGGACGTGCTGCGCGATGGCGCGGGTGTTGGCGTTGCGCAGCACGGTCAGCAGGCGCCGCCGCGGGCCCTGGTAGAGCGGGCTGCGGCCGTCGAACAGCCGCAGGGCGCGGCCGTCGCGGGTGGCCAGCACGAAGCCGGCGGTCTCCAGGGCGCGCAGGTGGTGCCGCGCCGTGGAGACGCTGACGCCGCACCGCGTTGCCACCTGCGGCAGCGCGATGCCGGGGTGGGCCTGGACGCAGGCGTAGATGGCGGCGCGGTTGGGGTGCCGCAGCAGCCGCTCGCCGTGCACGCGCGCGTAGCCTGCCACCAGCCCCGCAAGCTGGCCCTTCCACGCGAGCCACGCCGCCGCGACGGCGAGCAGGGCGCCCACGCCGGCGGCGGTTGCGAGGGTGGCGGGGAACCGCGTGGCGACGGTGCCGTAGCGGATGGCTGCGAGGTCGCCGGAGCCGGAGAGGGTGGTGGCGTTGAGGTCGTCCGGCCGCTTGCGCAGGTCGAGCGCGAATGTGCCGTCGAGGGCGAGGTCCTGCCCGCCCGGCGAGAACGGCGAGAAGGTGGTGGCGCTGTCGCCGTCGCGCACGAAGAGCGTGCCGCGCGCCTGCGGGACCTTCAGCGTGCCCGTGCCGTCGAGCGCGAGGCCCGGGCCCGTCAGCGACAGCGGGGTGCCGGCCACGCTGGCCTCCAGCCGCGCCCGCGTGGCGTGGACGACGAGGAACTCCTGCGCGAACTCGGTGTGGGTGCCGGGGCCGGCCCAGGTCCCGGTCACGGGCTCGTAGACGTTGCCGGGCACCTCGCGCACCTGCTCGCGCAGCCGGAGCGTCCGCACGGGTTGCCCGGGCGCCTGGTAGGCGAGGTCGCAGCCTGCGAGGTAGAGGCCGAAGGGGCCGTCCGCTGCCAGGGTCCCGTCCGTGAGGCGCGCGTCGTAGCGGCCCGCCTCCAGGGTCCGGGCGAACATGGCGGAGGCGTTGGTGCCCTGGCCGAGCGCGACCAGCGCCCTGACGGGGAAGCCGGTCGCCACCTCCACGGGCGCCTGCAGGGCGTGGACCACGATGGGGCTGGCGCTGCCGTTGGCCAGCCGCGCGTCGGCGTCGAAGAGGAGCATCCGGAACGTGGGCGCGCGGGAGAGCAGCCGCAGCGTGGCGCCGCCGAGGTCGAGCGCGTCCTGCTCCGCCTCCTCCTGCATCACCAGGAGGCCGTCGGGCGTGCCATGGGTCGCCCCCGTGCCGTGGTAGAGGACATGGAGCGCGCCCGCCTCCAGCCCGTCGAGGGCCATCCGGACGAGCCCGGCGTCGCCCTGCACCAGCGCCGCCGCCCCGCTGGCGTGCACGCTGCCACGGCCCGAGAACTCCAGCGGGAAGCGGCCCTCCAGATCCACGGCCCCGGGGGCGGCGCCGACGGGCGCGGGCAGCAGGAGGACGCAGAGCAGGACAGTTGCGGGCAGCGCCGGCCGCATGTCCCAGAGCCTCTCCGCGGCCATCTTAACCTTCGTGGTCGAAGCGTGGCTGCGCCGCAGGAAACCGCGCGCCATCCCTACGCGAGCGCCAGAAAAGACAAGGGGCCACCGCGGCGGTTGCGGCCATGGCCCAGTCCCCTTCCCCCCTCCCCGGCCTGCTCCCGCTGGCCGCCACGCTCCTGCTCCTCGCCCCCGCCGCCGCGCAGCCGTGGCCAGACCACCCGAGCCCCGCCTTCGGGCAGCCGGGCGCCCCGCGCTTCGACGCCTACCCGCTCCCGGCCTCCATGGCGGAGGCCAACAGCGCCGGCGAGCCCAGCATCGGCATCCCGTGGAACAGCAACCACGCGTTCCTCCAGGCCTACACCTCGACCTACCGCGCCGTCTTCACCGACCGCCCGGACGGGGCGCCGGCCGCGGTGGAGTGGAGCGACGCGACGCCGCCCTTCAGCCTCGCCAACGTCGACCCGCTGCTGGTCGCGGACCCGGTCGCGAACCGCCTCTACGCCGGCGGCCTGGCGGGGCCGTGCAGCGTCATGGGCATCAGCGACGACGACGGCAAGACCTGGCTGCCGTCGCGCAACATGTGCACCGGCGCCCAGTTCGACCACCAGTCCCTCGGCGCCGGCCCCTGGCCGCCCGGCCACCCGCTGGCGAGGGAGGGGTCGCGGGCCGTCTACTACTGCGCCCAGCTCGCCCGCGACGCGTGCGCGGCGAGCCCCGACGGCGGCTTCACCTGGCTTCCCCCCGTGCAGGTCCTGGGCGCCTGCGCCGGGCTGCACGGCCACGTCAAGGTCGCCCCCAACGGCTTCGCGGTGGCCCCCAACGGCCGCTGCGGCGACAAGGTCGGCTTCGCGTTCACGGCGGACGGTGGCCTCACCTGGGACTCGCGGGTGATGCCCGACAGCGCGTCCGGCAGCGGCTTCGACCCCTCAGCCGCGTTCTCCAAGGGCGGCTGGCTCTGGCTGGCGCAGGCGGCGGAGAACGGCATCCACGTGGCGCTCTCCAAGGACCAGGGCAAGACCTGGGAGACCCTGGGCGGAGCCACCCCGGGCGCGGCGCCGGCGGCGTGGCTCGACCTCGCGCCGCTCTACGCGGACCCGCTGACCGGCAACCCGCTCAAGTTCGGCAGCTTCCCCGACGTCGCGGCCGGCGACGACGAGCGCGTCGCGGTGACGTTCCTCGCCACCACCGACCCGCGCGGCCACCGCCCGTTCGACAGTTGCACCCCGCTCTCCGACCGCAACATCTGGCATCCCTACCTCGCCCAGTCGTTCGACGCCGGCGCGTCGTGGGCGGTGGAGCGGCTGACCGACGACCCGGTGCAGGTGGGCGCCATCTGGAACCAGGGCGGCACCTTCCCGTGCCGCAACCTGCTCGACTTCGCGGACATGGCCATCGACGCCACCGGCCGCGTCCACGTCGCCTTCGCCGACGGCTGCATCGACAAGTGCGCGAAGAGGTACGCCGCCTACGCCAATGGCACCGGTCCCGCTCCGAAGGGCACCGACTCGCGCGACGCCTGGGGCACCATCCTGCGCCAGTCGACCGGGCTCGGCCTGTTCGCCAAGGACGACGCACCCGCCGCCACGCCGCTGGCGGAGCCGGGCGGGGCGACGGTGAGGGAAGCGTCGGCGGTTCCGGGCCTCGCCCTGGCGGCGGTCCTCGCCGTCGCGGCGCTGGCCGGGCGCAGGCTTCGCGGGGGGGCGGCAAGCGCTGTCGTGCTCCTTCTCCTGCTGGCCGGCTGCGCGCAGCCCCCCGCCGGCACCGCGCCCGGCTGCGCCCCCACCGCAGCGGACGCTGACTGCGGCGCCACCTGCGTCGCCGCGTCCTGCTCCGCCACGCAGAAGCCCACCGGCCCGCGGCATCCGGCCGTGCAGCTCACCGACGTCCCCGTCTACAAGTTCTCCGGCCTCGTCGCGGGCGCCAACCCTCCCAGCGGGTCGGGGCCGCTCGCGCCCGGCCCAGTGCCCGTGGCCAAGCACGACACGTTCAAGGTGCCGGAGCGGACGTTGGACCTGGTGTTCAGCGTGCGGCACCAGGACGGCACGGCCGTCGCCCAGGTCTACGTCACCGGCCCCGACGGGTCGCTGGTCTACGCCAGCGGCGAGACCGAGTGCGTCGGCGCCCCGCCCCCCGCCGGCGCCGCCTGCGTCATCGGCTCCGAGGAGGCGACCGGCGCGGTGGACCCTGGCGAGTACGCCATCGACTACTGCGTGACGGGCGCGACGGACGTCGTGGTCGAGGTGGTCGCCACCGTGAACGTCACCGCCTGAGCCGCCAGGACAACCGCTTTGGCCGGCCCGCCGCTGCCGCCGCCATGCGCACCCGCCCGTTCGGCCCCGCCAAGGTCCCGGTCTCCGTCCTGGGGCAGGGGACGTGGCGGTGGTCCGACTCCGCGACCCACCCGGCGGCCATCCAGGAGGGCATCGCGCTCGGGATGAGCCACGTCGACACCGCGCAGCTCTACGAGGACCAGTCCGGCTCGGAGACGATGCTGGGCAGCCTGCTGTCGCGGCCCGCCCGCGCCGGAGGCACGCTGCGCGACCACGTCTTCCTCGCCAGCAAGGTGCTGCCCAACGGGGCGACGCGGCGCGGCACGGTCTCGGCGTGCAAGGACAGCCTCGTGCGGCTGCAGACCGGCCACCTCGACCTCTACTACCTGCACTGGCGCGGCCCGCACCGGCTGGCGGACACCATGGCGGCGCTGGGTGAGCTGGTGGACCTCGGCTGGGTGCGGCACATCGGCGTCAGCAACTTCGACGTGGAGGACCTCGACGAGGCCAAGGCGGCGCTCGGCCCGCGCAGGCTCGCCGCGAACCAGGTGCTCTACCACCTGGAGGAGCGCGGCGTGGAGTCCGACGTCCTGCCCTGGTGCAAGCGGGAGGGCGTTGCCGTCGTCGCCTACTCCCCGTTCGGCGCCGGCCGCTTCGTCGGCGGCAAGGGCAAGGCCGTGCTGGAGGAGGTCGCGCGCAGCCTCGGCAAGACGCCACACCAGGTCGCCCTCGCCTTCCTCATCCGCGACCCCGCCGTGTTCGCCATCCCCAAGGCGGAGAAGGTGGAGCACGTGCGCGACAACGCCGGCGGCGACTTCGACCTGCCCCCCGAGGCCATCGAGCGGCTCGACCAGGCGTTCCCGCTGCAGCCGGGGCTTGTGCACCACTGACGCCTGACGCCCGAACCACGGATTGCACGAAGTGAGGCTGTCCAAGCGCGGCACTCGCGCCATGCAGGGACACCTGCGGCGGGCAGGCGGTCACGCGGAAACCTTCTCCGTGCAATCCGTGGAATCCGTGGTTTGGGGGATGGGCGGGCGCCGCTCGCCCTTTATGGGGCACCCCCCTGCGGCGGCCACCCATGCTCAAGGTCGCGCCCTCCATCCTCTCCTGCGACTTCGCCCGCCTGAAGGAGGAGGTCCAGGCCGTCGAGAAGGCCGGCGCCGACTGGCTGCACGTCGACGTCATGGACGGCCGCTTCGTGCCCAACCTCACGCTCGGCCCGCCCATCGTCAAGGCCATCCGCCCGCACACCAAGCTGCTGCTGGACTGCCACCTGATGATGGTCGAGCCGGAGAAATTCGTGCCCGAGTTCGCCGCCGCCGGCGCCGACAGCATCACCGTCCACGCCGAGGCGTGCACGCACCTGCACCGCAACGTCCAGCAGGTCAAGGGCCTCGGCAAGCGCGCCGGGGTGTCGCTGAACCCCGCCACGCCCGAGTCCGTCCTGCAGTACGTCATCCAGGACATCGACCTCGTCCTGGTGATGTCCGTCAACCCCGGCTTCGGCGGGCAGGCCTTCATCGAGGCCGTCGTGCCCAAGATCCGCGCCATCAAGGCGATGGCCAAGGAGGCCGGCCGCGAGACCCCGCTAGAGATCCAGGTGGACGGCGGCATCAACGACAAGACCGCGCGCATCGTCGAGAAGGCGGGCGCCACCTGCGCCGTGGCGGGCTCCTACGTCTTCGGCCACAGGTCCTACGCCGAGGCCATCAAGCTGGTGCGCGGGACGCAGAAGAAGCTGGCGTGACGCACCGGCATGGGTGGCCGCGCGAGCGCAGCGAGCCCGAGCGAGCGCGGAGCGCAGCGACGCGCGGGCAAGGAGAGGAGCTGGCCCGCCGGTGAGGCGGGCCGTTGCGAGCGGCCACCCCTTCCTCCGAGGGGTCCGGGGCCCGGACGGGCCCCGTCCTCAACGTTCGCGACGGAGCGAAGCGACGAAGCGACGTTGCCACCAACAAGCTCTTAAACGCGGGACGGCGGTTGGCCCCTGATATGAACCGTTGGTCGGTCCTGGGCGCGGCACTCGCGGTCTCCCTGCTCCTGGGGGCGACCCCTGCTCTGGCCTCCCCCGGCACCCTGCAGGGCCGCGTCACCTTGCCCATCGAGGTGCAGGGCACCCGCGAGGCGGCCGCCGGCCATGGCGCCTTCCTCCTGTCCGGCACCGACGGCGCCGTCGCGCTCACCCTCTCCCAGGCCACCGGCTCGCTGGTGCGCGTCCAGCACCGCGCCTACGGCTACGTCAACACCCAGGAGCCCCAGGCGGGCCTCCTGTGGGGCGCCACCACCGACCGCTTCCCGGTCGACCTCGCCGGCGCCACGCTGACACTCCAGTCCCGGCTCCCCGGCTTCCAGCTCTACGCCTCCGACGGCGACCTGCGCCTCGCCGGCGACGCGGCGCAGGGCCCGCTCTTGGTGGGCGGCCTCGCGGAGGCCAAGCGGGTCACCGAGGACCTGCAGCGCCCCCTCACCCTCCAGCTCATCACCGACTCCGACCGCTACGCCTCCGCCATCCCGGCCGGCCAGTTCCAGGCCCGCGCCGAGCAGGGCACCGCCAGCGCCGCGGGGGCCCTCCGCCTCTTCCTCACCGAGGCCAAGCTCGCGGTCGTGCGCGGTGGCGGCGCCGTCGAGGAGGTGCCCGCCTTCTTCCACGTCGAGGAGCGCCCCGGGCAACTCTTCAACCCCGTCACCAAGACCTGGTTCGGCCCCGGCACCCACACCGAGTACATCCAGGAGAGCCTCCAGCTCGATGGCGCGGGCCTGCTCCAGGTCGCCTTCTCCGGCCTCCCCGGCACCCTCTACTCCCCGGCGCCCACCCTCCAGGTCGCGGGCGCCTCGGTCCTCCCCGGCCTCGCCGGCACCGTGCAGGTGCAGGGCAAGGACGGCCCCGTCACCCACACCCTCGACGGGCAGCAACTCTCCCTCGACGGCACCTACGCCCTCCGCCTGCACGACCTCGACGGCCGCGCCCGCAGCGCCCGCCTCGACGGCAGCGGCGACCTCACCACCGTCTCCTACGGCGCCGTGACCGTCCACTACCCGTGGAGCGCCGCCGTGGCCGTCAGCCTGGGCGCCCTCGCCCTGGCCGGCGCCGCGTGGCTGCTGGCGCAGGGCAAGGCCGTCCTGGGCGGCGCCGCCGGCAGCCTCGTCGCGGGCTACGCGCGCGTGCAGGGCGAGGAGATCCTCGAGCACCCCGGCCGCGCCGAGGTCTACGAGCGCGTCAAGGCGTTCCCCGGCGTCAACTTCGTCCAGCTCGGCGCCCAGGTCAGCTTCGGCGCCTCCACCCTCACCTACCACCTGCGCGTCCTGGAGAAGAACGGCTACGTCCACTCCGTGCGCGACGGCCGCTACCTCCGCTTCTTCGACAAGCGCAGCGGCCACTACTCGGGCGAGCGCAAGACCGCCGTCAGCGCCCTGCGCAACGAGACCACCGCCGCCATGGCCCGCCACATCCGCGAGCACCCCGGCGTCCCGCAGTGCGACCTCGCCACCGCCTTCAGCGTCACCCCCAGCACCGTCACCTGGCACATGAACCGCCTCGGGGCGGCTGGCCTGGTCGAGAAGCAGCGCGACGGCGCCCACAGCCGCTACTACATCGCCCGCGGCTGGGCCGACCTCCCCCTCGAGGAGCAGGCCCGCCAAGCGCCCGCCATCGCCGTGACGGCGTAGGCCGCCGCAGCAAGCGGTGCATGGCGCGCTACGTTCCGCGGTAGGAGAAGATGACCGTGTGGCGGTTCCTCTCCGCGATGGTCTCCACCTCGTAGTCGTAGGCGAAGCCCTGCACCCGCTCCGCCAGCTCCTTCGCCAGGGGCGCCGCGACGCCGGCCCCCGCGATGCAGAACAGGAGCGGGTTGAGGGCGAGGTAGAACTGGGCGCGGGGCTCCAGTTGCCGCAGGTCGTGGATCGCCTGCACCAAGATGAGGTGCCGGCCGATGCCCTGCAGGAACTCCGCCACCTGGCGCTGCTGCTCGGCGAGGGGAAAGCCGGCCTCCTGGAGGTGATGGATGAGACGGAGCAGCAGGCCGACCTGGACCGCCTGCGCCAGGAAGAGGCGGTCGCCGCCGTGGCGCTTGCGGATGAACTCCCGCAGGAACTCCACTTTCTCCTTGCTCCCCTGCACCCGACTCAGCCGCATCCCGTACAGGCAGGCCCCGAGCAGAACCTTGTCCTTGACCACGGCCTTGTACTGCCGGTACTCCTCCTCGGACTTCAACCCCTGCAGCGCCTCGTACTCCTCGGGGGACGGGAACGCCTTGGCCTTGTGGGCCTTCAGTTTCCGCGCCAGCTCCTTGATGGCGGCCGCGCCAAGACCGACCGCGGCGCCGCCGACGCTGCCCGGGGCCTCCATGCTCAGTCCTCGTGCTCCGCGATGTAGCAGGCGAGGCTGACCGGGTTGTTGTCCAGGATGACGACGCTGCCAGGCAGGATTGCCATGTTGTCCAGCGTCACCGGGTCGTTGGTGTAGGGGTCGAGGTAGGGGGTCTGGTCTGCCCGCAGCACCTTCGTGCCGTCCGACGCGTAGCCGAGCTCCTTGACCAGGAGGGCCTTGTCGTGGCGGGTCATGGTGCGGAGCTCGACGACTTCCAGAAGGCCACTTTCCCTTGCTGCCAAGCTAGGGAAATGTAGGTTTAGGAGTTTGTGGAGCAGGACGCTCCAGGGCTGAGCCCGCGCCGTCGCCACAGGGGAGGGGGAAGGCGGGCTTGGCCTAGAATGGGCCTGCGGGGGGCGTGAAATGACCCATTGTGGCCCCGCACACCGTCGCGCTAGTCCCCCCTGCCTCCTGGCGCAGACCTGACGCCCGCCAGCGACGGGCAAGCTTATCCGGAACCCCCCTGTCGCGCGCCTGCCACACCGGCCCACGAGAGCCGGAACACCAGAGATGGCCCGGGTAGTGTAGTTTTCGTGTGAATATTGGTCACCAGAAGGGCTTTTTTGTCCTGTTTTGCTATAGGTTGACATGGGCCCGGGTACACCCCGCAAGACCGCCGCCGCAGGCCCCAGCAATGCGGGCCGCTGGGACGACCTGGTGGCGCCGAAGCACCGCCACCTGCTCGCCGACGAGAACGTGGCGCGCTGGTTCCGCGACCTGTGCAAGGGCAGCCTGAACACGGGCCGCGAGTACGTGCGGGTCCTGGGCCGCATCATGGAGAAGATGGGCACGACGCCGGCGGCCTTCGTCGCGCAGGGGGCGCGCAAGTGCGAGGCCGACGTCCTGGACTACGTCGACGAGTACGCGGCCAAGCACGCGGGAAGCAGCGCGAAGTACCACGGCCACGTCCTGGCGTCCTGGCTGAAGTGGAATGACATCCCGATGAAGCGCTCCATCAAGGTGAGCGCCGAGACGTACCACCCCCGCAACGAGGCCACGACCATCCCGAGCCGCGACGACCTGCGCCGGGTCCTCACGGTGGCCAGCGTCCGCGCCCGCTTCATCATCGCCTGCACCGCCTACAGCGCCCTGCGGCCCCGCGTCCTGTCGGACGCCGACCAAGGGGACGGCCTGCGCTTCGCCGACCTTCCCGAGACCCGCATCGAGGACGGCAAGCTCGTCTTCGACGCCGTCCCCACCATGGTCAAGGTCCGCAAGAACCTGAGCAAGAACAAGAAGGCCTACGTCACCTTCCTGCCGCGCGAGGCCTGCGAGTACCTGGCCGCCTACGTCGGCGAGCGCCTCCAGGCCGGCGAGGACATCACGCCCGACAGCGTCGTGGTGGCCCCCATCAAGAACAGCAAGTCCGGCTTCATCGTCCGCGAGCAGCTGTTCAAGATTGTCCGGGAGCCGATGCGGAAGGCCGGCGTCAAGGGCAACCCGTACATCTGGAAGAGCTACTGCAGCGACAAGATGGGCCTCGGGGAGCACGACGGCTTCCTGCGCGACTACCGCATCTTCATGATGGGCCACAACGGCAGCATGGCCAGCGACTACGCCCTCCGCAAGGGCGAGCTGACCCCCGAGACGAAGGCCGCCATGCGGCAGGCCTACGAGAAGCTGGCCACGAAGCACCTCGAGGCCTTCCCCGTGGTGAAGGCAGACGACGTCCGCCTGGGCCAGTTCAGGGCCACCTTGACCATGCTGGGGTACACTAGCGAGCAGTTGCAGGAGATGGACCTGGCCAACATGACCGAGGAAGAGGTGGTCGGGCTGGCCCGCGGCGCGATGAAGAACCTGACGGGCACCGTTGCCGAGGCTGCCCCGTCCAAGGCTCCGGTGGCCAAGCAGCGAGTTGTTGGGGCCAAGGAGTGGGAGCCGCTTCTTGAACAAGGCTGGGTCTACAAGATGGCCCTTCCCGACGGCCGCGTCCTAATGGAGCGGACATAACTTCTCTATTACGCGCCCCAATTACTAAGAGAAACCTTAGTCCATTCCTGCATTCTCCAACCTCGGCTGATTCCATGCCTCACAACTCTGACAAGGAACAGCGCAACCGCGGAGGAAGCTAGTGGTCGACAGATGGCGATCGTGAAGTACTGGAAGGTCGCCAGGCAGGACGGCAAAAAGGCGTCGGGCGCACTTATGGCGAGGCCCAAAGCCGGCTGCGCGACAAGTTGACAAGCCTCGCGCTCCCCGGCGAAAGTATCGTAAGGGAGATGGTCCTCCAGAAGAAAAGCGATGTCTTTGCGCTTGACCCCGCAGCTTCGGCGCGCCATCAGCGACGACCCATCTGAGTGCATTCTTTGGGTGGGCGCGGGGCTGTCGGTCTCAGGCATCAGAGCCGGAGGCCAAGGGCTCCCAGATTGGAAGACCCTTCTGCGCCACGCGATTAATGACCTCCGCGATTCGGAAAAATGTGATGCTGAAACCCTGACAAACTTAGAGACTTGGCTGGAAGGAGGCAAATACCTTGAGATTGCGCAAGAGTTCCACAACCGAACTCGCCCCGACCAGTTTGCTGAATTCATCAGGGCAGAATTCGACCCCGATGATCTCGTTCCATCAAAGCTCCACGAAACGATTCTGCAATGCAAGTTCCGAGGCGTCATCACGACCAACTTTGACAAAGTGTTCGAGCGTCAGGGGTACTCACTCGACCCGTTGGTCTACCCGCTGTGTCTCGACGATCTCAATGGCTTCAAGCGTCTCGGGTTCTTTGCAAAAATACACGGCTGTGTCCGCCAAACGCCAAACCTCTACGAGAACCTCGTTCTGACTGAGGCTAGTTATGCCTCCCTCCGACGCAACCAGAAATACCGTTTGATTCTCCAGAGCTACTTTGTCCGACATACAATTTTGACAGTAGGCTTCTCGCTCCAAGACCCAGATTTCCTTGGCCTCCTTGCTGACCTCCGAGACATCTTGGGTGACGCAACACCTACAGTATATGCCCTGATGCGCGAGCCGGGCCACGAAGCGCGAGACAAGTGGCGAAAACAAGGCGTTGAAATCATACCCTATGGAAACCATGCTGAACTGCTGCCGTTCTTCGATGAGATGGTGAAGCTCGCAACAAAAAAGCACCCAGTTCCGACACTCCCCTCGGGGGCAGGGGCGTCAGAAATAGATTATGATGCCCTAGCAGAGATTTGGAGAGGAACTCACAAGATTGAAGAATTGTCGGAGCTCATCGAGCGTCAGCTGTCGGGCCTGTCGAATGGACTGCAGAAGGAGTCTTTCCTTCTCCAGTTCCTCGCGCTCGTCGGGAAGAGAGACCAAGTCCGTCTCGCACCTCAACTGGTTGCTCTTGGGACTCCTCGGTCTGAGAAGGCTCTGCTTCTTATGTTCAGAGATGGAGTTGAAGGCGAGAAGGGGTCTGCTCCGGTGATTTGGCCCACTCTCCAACCTCATCCAAAGCACGTCAATGTCCACCAGTGGGTCCTGAGCCACTGGCCTGACTTCGCTCAGAACAACAGCGAAGCCTGCTTCGAGTGGCTTCTTAACAAAGAGTGGGAAGACGCAGGGATTGATCTTTGGCAGACCTTCCTCTCGGTTCTGAACCGTATTGTCGCAGGAGACCGAAGACTTGGCCTTGACGCGCTTTACTCCAAGGCTGAGCATATCGAGGGCGCGCACGAGAGAATTGAGAAAGTCGTCTTCGCTCCTGGGTTCGTCCGCGAAGATGACACAGACCGCAAGTGGTTCAAGAGTTGGGACGAGCAAACTTTGGAGAGTATCCGGTATGCAAAGTTCCAGAAGGCGCGCTCTGATGGAAGGACATACAGTGAGCGACTCGCGGAAGCCATGAAACTCGATGAGAACCGACCGGAGAATGTCTACCGCCCGTACGTTAATGATGTTCTCCACAGTCTTTTCGATGAGTATGTCCAGCGCACCCATTTGACGACGCACAGCAGTTCAGGGCTCTACAACCCGGAGAAGGCCAACGAAATCCTCGACGCCCTTTCGGCTCTCAAAGGGGAGGATCGCCAACTCAAGGTCCTTTGGGCCATCAACCATTGGCCCGAAACCCGACGCGGCCTAGGTTCGCTCGGCGAAGACGCCAAGAGTCTCCGGAATGGGTTGTTCGCCCCGCTCTGGTGGAGGTACTCCAATGAGACTCGCATAGCCTACCTTCGTGAGCATAGAGGCCGGCGCATGCATGGGAACCGGTGGGAAGCAGGACAAGAGGTTTTACTCGAACGAATGATGGGCTTCACCTATGATGTCGATGAAGAGTTCCGTGAAGCCTTCACGGCCAATCTGTCGGACCACCTATCCAAGGACGGTTCAGATAGCGAAGGCTTCGACACGTATGAACCTCGTCCGTTTCAAGAGATATGGCGTGACCGCGAACTGACCTATAAGTTGACGGACGAAATTCCGCCCGAACTGGTCTGGAGAGTGGCGGCGAAGCGGGTCGACTGGGAAAATCAGCAGGATGCCAAGGTTCGCTGGCGTGAGGCGCGAGACCGCGCCAAAGTGCTCTTTGCGGAAGCTAGTCTTTCGGGTCTCATATCGGCAGAGCGGAACGATTACGTCATCGACGGCCTTCTTGGGGCCTATTTCCCTGAAAAGCTGCAGGTCGTTATCTATTCCCGTATGATTTCTTTGGCAGCGAAGGAACTTGGCGTGGACCGAGACGCGCTGGGGACCGTTGTCTTCCTTCATCTGACGGCACATGCCTTTTCCCACATCGGGAAGGATAGGGATGGGCGAACGTGGTCAACCTTTGCGATGCCCCTGGCGGTCACCAACGCTCGCCCGAGTCGGCCAAGCGAAGCAATCGCTCAATTCTACACATTCAGGCTCATCGCAACTCTAGGGGACCAGGAACTAATGCAGACATTTTTCACGCTTGAGCGACATTGCACTGAGATCCATCGCGCGTGGAGAGCCACGGAAGAGTACGACTTGGAACAAATGAGAGCCGTCCTCGTGAAGTACCGGAAGGGGACTGAAGAATGGCCTCCGCCCGTTTGAGGTCACCTGCCGATGTCTGACTGCCGATTCTCCCCCCGCACTCGCAGGCTTAACGAAGGCGGCACTTTGACGGAGCGTAGCACCTCGCTACCCGAGCCATGCAAGCCAGGTTTGCGTGCTCCACGCGAAGCGTGGCTTGTCTGCGTATAAGCCAGCTTTGGTTGGCTTTGCTCTCGAGGTGCCGTCGCTAGTTTGCGATGAAACTAAGTGGACCCATGGCGCAGCCGGAATGCATGCCTACCGTAGAGAAGCACTTATGGTTACGGTGGACATACAAACAGCGTGACCTTCACGGAGGTGCAGTCTCGCGGGGGGCGGTTGTACTACTATCGAGTGCGCTCTGTCCGGAAGGGCGGGAAAGTCACGAAGGAGCGAGTCTACCTCGGTGCCAACCTCCCAAAGGAGCGGCTTGCGAAGAAGGAAAAGGAGGCGGACCGAGAGCTCCGCGTGTTGGGCACCCTCCTCACGAAAGAGGACGAGGCGTTTCTCCGCAAGGTCAAGCAAGCGTTCGGAAAGGAACCCGCGGCAACTTTCGACAACCGGTACGAGGCGTTTGTCTCGCTCTTCACGCACGACTCGAACGCAATCGAGGGCAACACGCTGACTCTCGACGAGACGAGCCAACTGCTCTTCGACGGGCTCGTTCCCGCCAAGTCCCTCCGGGAGGTGAACGAGGCCCTCAACCACAAGCGCGCCTTCGATCACCTACTGGCCTATCGGGGCGACATCACGAAGAGATTTATTTGCCAGCTCCACGCCCTTGTCGTCAAGGACACGCTGAGCAAGGAGGTGGCTTCCCAGGCTGGACGATACCGAGACGTCCAGGTGTTCATCCGCGGCGTCGAGTGGATACCAGCGAAACCGGAAGCCGTCCCGAAGGACATGAAGACTTTGCTGGACTGGTACGCCAAGAACAAAGGCAAGCTCAACCCGGTCGTCACAGCAGCCTACTTCCACATGGCCTTCGAGCTGATCCATCCCTTCGTAGATGGGAACGGCCGCGTTGGACGGCTCCTCTTGAATTTCATCCTGCGCAAGAACGGCTACCCCATGATCAACATCCCAAGCAAGACCAAGCGGGACTACTACACCGCCCTCCACCAAGGGCAGGTTGAGGGAAACCTGCGCCCCTTCGTAGACCTCATCTTGGACATCTACAGGAAAAATCAGGTGCCATTCTAAAGCGAAGCAGTGGCAGTCTGGGCTCGCCGGTGTGTTCCACCGTGATTATAGCCCTCCGTGCCCATGGCTTGACCGAAGATGTGGCCTGAAGAGTTCGGGAAGGACCACGAGTACGAGTTGGCCTCTGGGATTCTTGGGGGGCCGGCCAAGCGTCAGCTGCGCGCGCTCGAGGCTCTGATGTGCCACCCCTTGACGCACACCGAGCTGGCAAGCACCAGCCAAGGGCCGGGCTCGCGGGCGACGGTCACGAACACCGTGAAGGCCCTGCGCCAGAAGGGCCTCATCCGCGCTGGCCTGCTGCCAGACCTGAAGACGGCTACCTACGAGTTGACCCGACTTGGCGCCCGCGTTCTGCTCGTAGCGCACGAACAGATTCCGTATCGGCAGGCCTTCGAGGCGTTCGAGCGCGGCTTGGTCCTGGCATAGGAACGCCGGACCACTGGAGACGTCCGGAGGCCTAACGGTCCTCCCACGACGCCGCGATGCGCAGGTAGGTCTCCGCCTTGGCCACGGCCTCGGCAAGCGGAAGGAAGTCCGGCTCGCGCAGGATGGCGATGCGGTTCGGGTGCCAGGGAGGCAGCAGGCGCTCGTACTCGCGCTTGCAGGGGCGCAGGTCGACCATGCCGGTGGGTGGCAGTGAAGCATGAACCCCTGGGCCGCCCGCAGTCGCAGCAGTTCGGTGACCCCGCCGCCGAGACAATCCGCGAATCATCTGTTCAACAAGGCTGGCAGGGAAATTTAATCTAAACGGGCCCTGTCGGCTACGATACAATTATCCGAGCCAGCAGGGGAGGCAAACCTTTCATCACCCTGCCGTCAAGTCGTACTGCGATGAACTTGACGCCCTGATTTCTTGCCGGCTTTCGGTTGGCCGGAAGCATCGGTCACTCCATTACACGGTGGAGTCATTGGCCGGGGTTTGGGTCAAGCCCGGCAGCGATGAGTAGGACTTCCTAAGTAGCCAGTACGGGTTCGAATCCCGCACGGTGCAAACCTTCCACCCTGTAAGGGAAGTGCCTGGGGATGCTTTCCCAGGGGCGGCATGATCAAGGCGCTAGGGCATACGATGTGTGTAAGGAAGGTTGGTTTTTGAGGGCGATGCTGATTGTCGGCTACGGTACAATTATCCGAGCGCGTGGCACCTGCTTCCACCTCGAATTGTCCTGACTGGCCGTTGGGAAGCCGCCTAGCCGTGTGGAAATGAAAATGATAGCAGAAGTTGGGGGTGTTACAGAAAAATTGTCTCCCGGCAGTGCAATGCCTTTGAGTCTGTAGAGCAGATGCAGGGTGATTGGGGCCAAGGGCGCGCAGCGAAGCCTATTAGTGCATCATCAATCTACTTATGTCCATGTTAAGGAAGCAGGACACCAGCCGGGGTTTCACGGCTCCTGTCCCGACAGGGGATTCTATCACGGGCCCTAACCGCGCCTGCTTGCGCCTGGACGGGCAGCTTGACAGCGCCTTGCTCAGCTCCCGTATCCACCACGCCATCCTGACCATGGCTCGCCTGCGCAACGTCGTCAGCAGCCTCAGGCAGGAAGGGGTGGAGGTCGACTTCCACGCGGCGCGCGACGCCTTGGACGGTAAGCGGGCCACCAGGCCAGGGGAGCAAGAGGTTCTGCGCTTTGCGAAGGAGTACGCGACCATCCATGAGGCCGACCGCCTTCCCGCCCTGACAAAGAGCTACATCCTGAAGCTGCACGGCCGCCTCTACGCAGGCTACGATGACGATGCCTATCGACCAGGACGGTTCAAGGCAGAGCAGAACGGCGTCGGCCCCTTCCCTGGCTACTGGACCTTCGAGTGCACGCCTCCTGAGCGAACGGAGGCAGAATTGGATGCCCTCCTCGAGTGGTACCACACCAATCGGACCACCGAGCCTGCCATCGGCGTGGCCAGCACGTTCTTCGCCGAATTCCAGTGCATCCACCCCTTCCACGACGGCAACGGCCGCATCGGCCGCGTCCTCAACGCCCATGTCCTGAAGGATCTCGGATTCAGCAACATCGGCCTGGTTCCCCTGGACGCCCGCTTCTTCCGCAGCGGCGAGACCTACTACACCAAGATTGCCAGCACGAACACCGGCACTACGTGGATCCCGTGGGCAAACTACTACGCCGCCGAACTGCACAAGGCGTACGAGGCGGCCGCCAAGATGGGCGGACTCGACGGCCTGCTCGCCAAACAATCAACCGAAAGCGCCCGGCACGTCCTGGCGTGGGCCATCAGCCGCGGCGACGACTGGTTCCAACGCAATGACGTCCCCCTTGTCGACTACCAGCCCGGTACCATCAGCGTGGCGCTGCGCGACCTGCGCGACTCGGGAGCGTTGGAGATGACCGGCGACAAGAAGGGCGCCCGCTACCGCATCAAAACGGAACTGTTGCAGGATATTTTCCGCGGTGCCATCTAGAGCCGTACACTTACCGCCGCATTAGTTCATTTCTGATGCACTAAACTAGCGCAGGGGATGCTTCATGGCTCGTCGGCCAGTCCGTCCTCGACCAGGCGCTTCCAGCCCTCGTCCCTGATGAGCCCCTGCTCTCGGGCCTCTTTCAGTGCGGTCAGCGCTCCAGGGTGGGACCGCCGGATGGAGGCCATGATGGCGTGGCGATCGTCAAGACTGCCCACCGAGGAGAGCCAGTGGCAGTTGGCGCAGAGTGGAACTCCAATCCGGAAGTCGTACAGGGACTCCTCCTTCACCGGGATGAGGTGGTGGGCCTCCAGCAGCGGCTCGCCGTTCGACTTGATTCGGTCATGGCCGCAGCCAGGGCAGGCAACGGGGCGCCGCCCCAAGCTGACCTCGTAGTGCGCCAGCACAGCGTCCCGGAACTTTGTCTGCGCTACCGCGTCGCGCCCTGTCTGCACGCGCGAGGAATGGGGACGTCGCAGGTCTAGTGAAGCCTGCATGGCGCGCTGAAGCCATTCCGCACGGTCCGGCGCTGGCCGCAGAACGCGCCCGGGCTTCGGCCGCATCGTCCAGGGGTGGGTCTCCACCTCCGCCCAGGGGATGCCCATGTACTCGACGACGAGGTCCTCGAAGCGTTGACGGAGATCCTCCCGCCGGCCGGACCAGGCCGTCAGCACGGCCGCCTCCAGTTGGCTTGAGTTGGGGAAGCCTGTCCCTTTGTATTCCTCCGTCTCGGATTTCAGATTTGCAATCTTGGTGCCGACGGAGCCCCGGGAGCGCCACAGGACAGTCCCGAGGCGTGCGATGTCGGGCTCGGTGGCGCCCTTGAGTCCAGCAGGACGGTTGAGGTAGAGGTGGGCCGCCATCACCACCTCGTCCCAAGTCCAGTCGCGCTCCACGGGCGGCTTGCTGCGGTCAACCTGCACGACAGGGGGACGCGACCGAAAGGCAAATGGATTCTCCCCGTCCGGGCGCGTTCGAGTTAAATAGAAAGAGGGGGGCCCAGTCCGGGCCTCCGTGTCAGAAGAGGGTTTTGCCGGTCCAGCCGGACTGGAGTTGGTCCGCCCGCTTGCAGGGCATTCCAAGGCCCCCCTCGCCATTGATCTGTTCTGCGGCGCCGGCGGCATGACCGTTGGACTGAAGCAGGCCGGCTTCAGTGTGATTGGCGCCATCGACATCGACCCTGTGGCGGTCGAGACCTACCTGAAGAACCACAAGAAGTGCGCCGTGTGGCAGGGGGACATCCGCAAGCTGGATGGGACGGCGGTCCTCAAGGAACTCCGCATCCAGGTCGGTGAGCTCGATCTTCTGGCCGGATGCCCCCCTTGCCAGGGTTTCTCCCGCATGCGGACCCGCAACCGCAAGTCTGTGCGCGACAGGCGCAACACGCTTGTCGATGAGTTCCTGCGGCTCGTTCGTGAACTCCGCCCGAAGACAGTGATGATGGAGAACGTGCCCCGCCTGAGGCGCTACCCCCGGCTCGCCTCGATGGTGCGGGAGCTGCGCCGCAGCGGCTACCACGTCGACCATGGGGTCGTCGACGCGGCGAAGTTCGGCGTCCCGCAGCGCCGCAAGCGCTTCATCCTCTTGGCCAGCCTGGTGGGCGACATCAAGATCCCCGAGACAAAATGGGCCTCGCAGACAGTGCGCGATGCCATCGGCGACCTGCCACAGCCTAAGCAGATCCTCACCAAGGACGGCAAACCGGCGCTCGTT
>JBHELM010000100.1:0-4151 GCA_046352715.1 Thermoplasmatota archaeon
GTGCAGTGGATGACCGCGGGCGCCGGCATCGTCCACTCCGAGATGCCGCACCCCGACCTGCGCCGCTCCGGCGGCCGCCTGCACGGGCTCCAGCTCTGGGTCAACCTGCCCAAGGCGGACAAGATGATGCAGCCGCGCTACCAGGAGGTGCCTGCCGCGCGCATCCCGGAGGCTATCTTCCCCGGCGGCCGCGTCAAGGTCATCGCCGGGCGCTTCGGCGGCAAGGAGGCGGCCATCGACACCCGCACCGCCATCCAGTTCATGCACGTCCGCCTCGACCCCGACGGGAAGGTGCGCCTCCCGGTGCCGGAGCGGCACGAGGGCTTCCTCTACGGCCTGGAGGGCTCCGCGCAGGCCGGCGGCAAGGCGCTCGCGGCGCACCAGCTCGGCGTCCTCGGGGGCACCGGCGACGGCCTGGAGGTCGCGGCGGGCGCGGCGGGTTTCGACGGCATCTTCGTCACCGGCGTGCCGCTCAACGAGCCCGTGTTCCAGTACGGCCCCTTCGTGATGACGACGCGGCAGGAAATCGTGCAGGCGGTCGAGGATTTCCAGACAGGGAAGTTCGGGACGATTCCCGCGGCCTAGCTACAAGAGCCGCTGGGCGTTGATGGGGATGCCGGCGTGGCTGAGCTCGCGCGCCAGGGCAATCTGCCACGCGCCGCCGGCGTCCAGCTTCGTGTAGGCCACCCCGTCGTAGTCGCTCGGCATGGCCACTCCATCGGCGTAGAGGAGGAAGACCTTGCTGCGCCCCAGCTTCCCGCAGAAGAAGCCCAACTCCAGGACGACGTTCTGGCGCGCCCGCCCCTCCTGGCCCCCATCCTTGCCGATGGCGACATCGTCCGGCGTCAGCAGCACGATGGCGTAGTCCACATCGGAATGCGCCTCCAGCTTCTCGATGATGGTGCGGCTCTGGTTCGCCTGCTCGTGCAGGATGACGACCTCCAGCTCGAGCCGCTGCTCCAGGTAGCGCGCCACCGTCTCGCGGGCGGCCTGGTCGTGGCCGTGGACGATGAAGACACGCTTCCTCTGGCCGCGGGCGGGACCGTGGGAGACGGGAGCGGGCATCGTGGGCGTGGCGACGGTCGGCTGCGGCTTCGCCTCGGGCTCGCTAGGATGCAGGCGCAACTGGTCGCGCAGCCAGCGCAGGTGGTTCGTCAGGATGCGGACGAAGTCGCGCAGGCCGGCCACGCCGTCGATGATGACCAAGCCATCGTTGTCCCGGTCCATCTCGTCAAGCAGGCGGAGGTAGTTGGCCGCGACCTTGCCGGCGTAGGAACTGCGCAGGAGTTCCGTGTTGAAATTGTCCCATCGGTTGTAGTCCTCGACAGCCTGCTCGAACTGCTTTGTGCCGCTCATTCGCCGGTTCTCCAACTCTTCTCCCTGGCGGATTTGCTGGTCGAGCAGGTCCATCAATTCCTGCTTGGGCCGGCGCAGCGTGGGGGACGAGCGGGAGACGGGCATGAGGGTTCCTGCATTCGTCAGGAGGAGCCTCCGGCAAATGAGGCTGACGGCGGAAGGCCGCGCCGGGGAATCACTTCGCGCCCACGGCCTTGACAATCCATCCCCAGTCGTTGGCCTTCGCGGCCCAGTTGATGACGGTCAGCGCCATCCCCTCGACGTAGGGCGCCATGCTGGCGTCGCCGACGTCGCGGACGTTCCAGCCGAACTCCTTCAGGAGTTTCGCGGCCTGCTCCTTCGCCGCGGCGTCGTCGCCGCAGATGAACTGGTCGCCGGGGCCCTGCTTCGGGTTGACCATCAGGTGGCCTGGGGTGCAGTTCCACGCCTTGACGAAGTGGGCCTGGGGCGCCGCGCGCTGGGCCACCTGGAGGCAGGAGTCCTTGATGTTGGCCGGCTTGTGCGCGCCGCTGGGGCCGAAGTCCAGCGGGTTGGTGGTGTCGAGGACGAGCTTGCCGGCGAGGTTGGCGGGGCCGGCCTGCCTGACGGCCTCCTCGACGTGGGCGCCGTGGACGCAGAAGACGAGGATCTCGCCGTGCTTGGCGGCCTCGGCCATCGTCGCGACCTTGGCCTTTGGGTTGGCGTTCGCCCACGCGGAGAGCGGCGGCTTCCCCATCGCGTCCGGCTTGCTGCCGGCCAGCGCCGCCTTGGGGTCGCGGGCGCCGAGGACCACGTCGTGTCCCTTGGCCAGGAACCCCGAGGCGAGGGTCTGCCCGACCTGGCTGCTGCCGATGATGCCGACGCGCATGCCGCGGCATCCGGGCAGCCGCTTTACCGTTTGTGCGCTGCAGGCTTTGCCCCTAAACCACGGATTTCACGGATTGCACGGATGAGACCTGAATCCGTGTTCTCCGTGGAATCCGTGGTTTGGTCAGGTCAGCGTGTGCGGCGCGAGCTTGACCTTGCGCAGGGCGCGCGCCGCCTTCTGCCAGCCCTGCACGCGGGCCGGGGTGAGGCGGGTCTTGATGACGGTCTGCCTCTGCGCGTCGAGCCAGGCGTTGGTCTCCTTCGCCAGGTCGGCGGCCTTGCGCGCCTTGAGGCCCTCGATGCCGTGCACGCCGGAGCGGGCGAGCGCCTCGGCGTACTGCGGCCCGATGCCCTTGACCTTCATCAGCTCGGCCATCTGCTGCCAGAAGCGGATGATCTCCACCGCCTCGCCCATGCGCTCGGCGAGGGCCTGGGGGTCGCTGCGGCACAGCTCGTCGGTGGTGGCGACGCCGCATCCCTGCAGCCGCTCCGCCCAGGTGGGGCCGATGCCCTCCACGTCGATGACGGGGTGGCTGTCTCCCTTGTAGCCGTGCAGCGGCGCGGCGGCCAGCTCCTCCCCGGACGCCCCGCGGCGCAGGAACGGCAGCCCGGTGCGCTCGTTGACGCCCACCTCGTGGCCCTGCGGCAGCGCGCTCGCCTCGCCGGTGCGCGGCTGGCCCTTGCTGAAGAAGTAGAGCGGCCGCGAGCCGGACTTGGTGGCGACGTCGCGCCGGTAGAGCGTGTAGCCGCCGTGGGTGTAGGCCGTCCCCGGCGGGGCCGGCACCGGCGTGACTTTCTCCAGGGCCGGCGCGGGTTCGCTGGCCGTCTCCTGCGCCGCAGGCGCCTCCGGGCCTTTGCCGCCCGCCGCGTCGCAGCATTGGCAGGTGCCCTCGGGGCAGCAGGTGGCGGGGTCGCAGCCGTCCGTGCAGCAGCCGCTCTTCCCGCAGCAGGTGCCGCAGGCGGCGTGGTCGCAGCAGTCGCCCTCCCCGCAGCAGCCGTCGGCGCAGCACGCGCACGCAGCCGCCGCCTTGCCGGGCGCCGCGACGGAATGGCCTGCCACGTCCGTCACGCCCCCCTGGCCATCGACGTGGTACTTGGCCGCGCAGATGGAGCAGAACACCGTCGCCGGCAGCGCCAGGTTGTAGAACTGCAGGTTGTGGCCGCAGCCCCCGCAGCGGAACGCGACGCGCTCCTGCGGCACCTCGACGAAGGCGTGCGTGACGCGGCCGAGCAGGCTGCGGCGCACCAGCACGGCGCCCTCGCGGGTGTTGGCGAGGACCAGCCGGCCGGAGAGGGCGCGGGCGTTCAGGACCGGGTTGCCGGGAAGCTGCTCGTCCAGGTAGGCGCTGGCCCACGCGGGGATGCCGGACATCGTCCCGGGGACCGGGGCGGGCGGTTATCCCCCTTTTGCCTACGCCTCGGACGGGCGCCGCACGGAGGGCTTGGTGTCGGGCGCCCCCTTGACGCGGGGCATGGTGTCCTCGCGCGCGGCGGCGGCCTTGGCGATGGCGGGCGGCTGGTACCCGAAGTGGCTGATGCAGTACTTCGAGTCGTGGCGGGCCGAGTTGCGGCACTGGTGCCCCTCGTCGGTGAGCGCCGAGCACTGCGGGCGGTAGGCCTGCACCAGCTCGGGCGTGAGATCCTCGCCGTCCGCGCCCTTGCCCTTCTTCAGGAACGGCAGGCCGGTGCGCTCGTTGACCCCGACGTGGTAGCCGGCGGGCTTGGCGGCGACGTGGCCCGACTTGGGCTCCTGCTTGGCGAAGAACCAGATGGTCCGGCGGCCGCCGCTCTTCAGCTCGACGTCGCGGCTGTAGAGGGTGTAGCCCCTGTAGGTGAAGGGGAACGGCTCGGCCGGCGCCAGCTTGGCGGGCGGGGCGGCCACGGCCGGCGCCAGCTTGGCGGGCGGGGCGGCCACGGCCTGCGCCAGCGGGGCGGGCGCGGGCCGTGGC
>JBHELM010000101.1:0-3303 GCA_046352715.1 Thermoplasmatota archaeon
ACCCTCGCCGCCCACCTCCTCCGGCGCCCCGAGGCGCCCGACCAGCCGGCCCAGCCGGCGGAGACGGCCATTGCGCAGCAGACCGAACCGGCTGCGCCTTCAGCGCCCAGGCGCCGTCTGTGGTCCCGCGCACCAAAGCCCAGCCGCGATTCTTGGGCGTGGGGCCGCCGCCCCAAGAACCAGGGGCTCCTGGTCGAGGGCGGCAACATCCAGGTCCACAACCTCAACGCCCTCAAGCAGCCCCGCGTCTTCGTCAACAGCGGCGCCTACGATGCGCTGCCGGGCAGGCGTCTCTGGCTCGACAAGCCTGTCGGCCCCGGCTTCGTCACACTCTGGTTCTCTGGCAACCCGGAGCCGGTGACGGACGTTGCCCCCGTCGGGTTCGGCGCCAAGATGTGGGGGCAGCAAGTCGGCGGCAAGTTGACGCAGTTGGCCATGGGCGCCTTCGAGCCACCCCGCAACGCATGGTCCCTCAAGGCATGGATGAAATGGCTCCTGCTCGGCCTTGTTGCCGCAGCGGGCATCGCCTACATCACCTACCGCAACGGCCTCTGGGGGACGTAGATGCCCGCCCCCATCAACCTCGGCGCCAAGCCCCCCGTGGAGGCCCTCGGCGACCTCTGGGGCCCCCGCTCGGCGCAACGCCGCACCCACGGCACCCCCAAACGAACGCAATTCGTCGCCGCCCTCTTCGCCATCGCCGCAGACGCCCGCCAACTCGACCAGGACAACGGCCGCACCCCCGACAAGGCGCTGTGCGCCATGCCCGAACTGGAGCAATACGCCGTCTATCTTGCAGACGCCTGGGGCGGCGAAGCCGGCTGGGAGACCGACAAGCTCCTCGCAGCCATCCAAGCTGCAAGCTCCACCAGCACCGTCCAGTTGCAGGGCAGGGAGGAGCGCAGCGATGCCTAGCGCCCGTTCTTGCCGCTTTGTCCGTGGTGCCGCATGACACGCTCCATCGAGGCCGGTAGCCTCCTGCACTCCTGCTGGGGCTGCGGTCAAGTCTTCGACAGCGACGGCAACGCCGCCCGCCACGAACAGCACTGCCTCCACGCGGCCGTCGTCCAGGTCAACCCCGCATGACTTCCACAAGCCTCGCCCATTCCTTGCTCCCATCGGGCATGTCGGAGCTTCGCGACAACTACGTGCTCAAGATGACGCTGGCCTATGGAAGCGTCGCCTCCACGAGTGCCCAGAATTGGAGTCTTTGGCACTCCCAAATGGGCGAAGTCGCCGCCGGCCTCGAAGACCTCTACCGCGAAGCCGGATGGACAGCGCCCCCGGCCGTCTGGGACGCGTTCTGGGCCCGCGTCGACGTCCCCCTCCCGCTTTCGGGTGCCGATGCCATCCAGCACGTCCGCCTCGTGCGCGGTCTGTTCACCGACTACGGCGCGCGCCTCATGGAGCACGTCAGCTATCGCCTTGGCAATGAGGGCAACGTCCACTTGAGCGTCAGCGGCCCCACCGGGATGGGAAAGAGCAGCGCCGCCATCGGTCTCATTGACGACGTCAAGCGCATTCAGCGCGGCGAGCTTCTCAAGCACGTCTGCATCGACATGGGCAAGCTGCCCGCCATGCTGCGCGGCATCCAAGCCGGGGAGTTCATCCTCATGGACGAATACCTCCAATTGGCCGGCGAGGGCAGCCGCACCCTCCAAATGATGTGGGAGAACATCGAGGACACCATCCGCGCCAGCGGCAAGAGCATCATCGTCTGTAGCCCCCAGATGCACGACTTCCGCACCATGCAGTTGCACCTGGAGCTCGTCCTTTGGAACCCCGCCGCCAAGGCCAGCCTCTTTCTCGTCTGGATTCAGGGCCAGATTCACGGCGTTCTTGCTCGGCGCTGGATGGACGCCGACCTCTACGCCGAATACAAGCCCTGGAAGGACGGCAACGTTGCCCGCACAGAGTCAGGCCAGTTCAAGGAAGCCAGCCAGACCGCCCGACAGTGCATGGTGGCCTTCCAGAACGAACGCGTCACCCAATACCTCCTGGGCATCACCGGGCGGCCGAAGAAGTCTGACTTCGAGGACGTCTTCGCCTACTTCCCTTCCGCCATGATGCCCGGCACCGAAGCCAAGCGCTTGGCCAGCTTCGCCTGGAAACACTGCGCCAACTGGACCAAGCGCGAGCCCTCCTTCCGAAGCCTGTTCGGCGTCGAGCCCGTCCCGGGCTTCCTCGCCGTCGCGGCCAAATACTCCCAGGAAAGTCGTGGCAAGGCGGTGACGAGTGCCGGTCGTTGAGCGCCACCAAGTGGACGATGCCATTGAGCGCATGCGCGAAGGCGTCAAGCGGCGCTGGGAGCCCTATCCCGACGCCCGCGCCTTCCTCGCCGACCGCTTGCCACAGGTCTGGGACCAAGTCCGCGTCTGCCGTCTTGGCACGTTCCATACCTCGGAGAAAACCGACGACCCAGACCGCGTCAAGGTCTGGTCACGGCGCTGCGGAATGGACCCCTGGTGTCTGGAGTGCGTCCACTACCAACATTGGCGCCGCGTTCAGCGCACGTTCGAGCGTTGGGCGAAATGCACTCCACAGGGAGAGCAGCCGCGCTTCAGCCACATCGTCATCACCGCGCCAATCTACGACGCACCCGAAAGCTGGGGCCTCAAGGCTTCCCGCAACCCAAAGGCGTTCATGGACGTGGTCTGGCGCGTCCTGACCGAAATCTACGGCGAGGGCCTGGGCGCTCACATGAGCTACCAGGACCACGGCGAAGCCGGCCTTGCCCGCCGCCACCCCCACATCGACCTCACCCTCAACGGCTGGACTGTCAAAGATGCCAGGGTGGACGAACTGCCCTACTATGAGCTCGGGGGCGGTGGCTACGACCACTTCATCGACACTATCGAGAAACACGCCAACGCCCTTCACTTGGGCGCCAGGGCCAGCAGCCTCTACGTCGGCGCCATCATCGAGGGCTTCGAGCGCTACCACAAGATTCTGGGCTACCAAGTCCGCGAGCTCCTGGACCTTCGCAAGCTGCGCTACGACCGCACCGGCAGCCGAGTCGGTTGGGAATCCTACAAGGAGCCCTACGACACTACGTGGATGCCCGTTCGTGACTGGTTCCTGGCGTTCGAGGAATACTGCGCTCGCCTGCGCGTCTTCAACGGCGAATCCGGCCGCAAGCTCCACTACGACTACGGCCACATGGCCGCCAACCACATCCGCGCCACCCAGGCCGCCACCGGCGGCAAACCTGATCCACACCCGGAAGACTGTCCGTGCAGCCGGTGCGGCGACTGGCGCCGCGTCTTTCTTCAGGGCGGCCAACCGCAGGACTGGCATGCCCTG
>JBHELM010000102.1:0-13270 GCA_046352715.1 Thermoplasmatota archaeon
CGCGGCGGACGGCGGCGCCGACTACACGATGGACACCGACAACGCGGGGCTGGCGTTCTTCGACGCGCTCTCGGACGTGAGCACCCTGGGGCCCGTGCGCAAGTCCGACCTCGCCGGCAGCCAAGGCGACGCCCGCGTGGAGTTCTTCAAGTGGCCGCTCACCGACGGCCGCAACTGGACGACGACGTGGGACGGGCTGCCCGTCGCCATCTCCGCCAAGGTCGACGGCGAGGTGGCGCAGATGACGGCCCGGCGGCAGAACGGGACCGTCTTCGCCACCTATGCCTACAGCAACCGCACGCGCTGGTTCACGGAGCTGGACTTCAAGGACGACCGTGGGGACAGCGCCTTCGGGCTGAAGCTGCAGGCCGCGGGAACGGGCTTTCCAGGCAAGCTGCTGCGCTACGCGGTGACGCCCGTGGCCGCGGGCGCTCCCGCTCCGGCGCCCCGCGTCGGCTACAACGGCGGCTTCACCGTTCCGGCGGGGGCGACCGACGTCTACCTCGCCTTCTCCACCGCGTGCAGCCCCGGCGTCTTCTTCCTCTTCATGGGGCCCCTGACGCAGGACGCCCAGTCCCAGGGGACCCTCCAGTACGGGCCCTGCGACGGGCCGCACGCCACCACCGTCCCGGTCTCCGCCACGGGCGGCGACTGGGGCATCGCGTTCGAGTGCGACTCCCCCACCAACTGCACCGCCTCCTACCAGGTCGTCGTGCGCACGCTCACCACGTTCGAGGCGGGCCAGGCTCCCTGAGGCCGGGCGGCGGACCTGCCCGTGCCCACGCCTTGAAAAGACGAGGCGCATGATGGGGGGCCCATGCCCGCCCGCGCCCGCAAGGCCCTCATCCTGACCGCCGACGGCTTCGAGGACCTCGAGGTCCTGGTGCCCATGACCCGCCTGGAGGAGGCAGGCTGGGAGGTCTCCGTCGCCGCCCCCCGCCACGGCAACCTGGAGGGCGAGCACGGCTACACGGTGAAGGCCCACTACGACCTCGACGAGGTGGAGCCCGAGGAGTACCAGCTCCTGCTGCTGCCGGGCGGCCCCAAGGAGGGCGGCGCCGGGACCGTGCGCCGCTACCGCGCCGCGCGCCACATCGTGCAGCACTTCATGGAGGCCGAGAAGCCGGTGGCCGCCATCTGCCACGGCCCCTACACGCTCGTCTCGGCCGGGGTCCTGCAGGGCCGGCGCCTCACCTCGGTGCCGTGGGACGGCGTGCCGGACGAGATCCGCGAGGAGGGCGGCGAGTGGGAGGACAGCGAGGTCGTCGTGGACGGCAACCTCGTCACCTCGCGCACCCCCGAGGACCTGGCCGCCTTCACCCGCGAACTGATGAAGCTGGCCGAGCGCCCGGAGCGCAAGCGGTCGCGCGCCAACGCCCGCAAGACCTCCCAGCGCGACGAGAGGGAGGAGAGCGAGGAGTCCCAGACCGTCGTCTCGGCCCCCGCCGAGTAGCGACCCGCCCACCCCGCGCCCGTTGTTCCGCTCGGCAGGCCTTATCCGAGCGGCGGCCCTCGACGGCGCATGCGTGCCTGGCCTCTCCTGGCGGCCCTCCTGCTCGCCGGCTGCGCCTCCCCCAGCCCCGCCGACCCGACCGGAACCTCCAGCGCTCCCGCCGCCCCCGCCCCGGACGGCGGGTTGCCACTGCCGGCCTGGGCGGTGCGCGACCACTGGACCTACGCCATCGGCGGCAGCAAGGCGACCTACGTCGTCACCGCCGACCTGGGCAGCGACTGGATGGTGGACACCGACTCGCCGGAGCGCGCCTTCCAGAACGCCCGCGACGACGTGAGCCGGCTCGGCCCGCAGCGCAAGGGCGACCTCGCCGGCTCGCAGGGCGACGACCGCGTCGAGTTCTTCAAGTGGCCCCTCACCGACGGCAAGGCCTGGCAGACCCGCTGGGACCACCAGCCGGTCACCGTCACCGCCCACGTCCGCGGCGCCACGGCCACCCTGGAGGCCGTCGACGCCGGCGGCGCCCGGGTCTACAACTACACCTACGACGCCGCAGTGGGCTGGTTCCGCAGCCTGCGGCACTACAACCCCGACGGCACCCTGCTCATCGCCCTGGAGCTGGAGTCCTCCGGGCACGGCTGGAGCGGCACCGCGGTGCGCTACACGCTCAAGACGCTCTACAACGCCACCGGCGCCAACGGCGGCGCCGACGCCAAGCCGCTGCAGCCCGACGCCGCGGCGACCGACCTGTGGCTCGCCTACCACCTGAAGTGCGGCGGCCAGGGCGGCGGCTTCTCCATCGCGCTCGCCCCGGCGGACCCCGCCGCGCCCAACCTGGTCTTCGACGAGTACGGTTCCTGCGTGGGCGCCGTCGACCACGAGGTGGCCGTCACCGGGCCGATGGGGTCGCCGTGGACGCTGGCCTACTCGTGGGGCGGCGGCTCGCCCATGACCTACACCGTCGAGGTCGTGCAGCGGACGCGGGACGACGTCAAGGTCGGCTGACCTCGGCAGGCCGGAAACGCGGCAGGGGCTCCATCAAGCCCCCCGGCCATCGCAGAGCCATGCGACCCCTCCTCGCGCTCGCCGCCTTGCTCGCCCTCGCCTCCCTCGCCCCTGCCGCGACCGCCGCCCAGTGCCCGCCCCTCTGCGTCACCGCGGGCGTCTCGCCCACCACGCCGACGCCGGGCTGCGGCGACTGCGTCGGCCTCGACGCCCACGCCGGGACCCTGGCGCCGAGCGGCTGCGCGGACTGCACCACGCTCGGCGCGCACGTCGGCGTCCAGCACGACGGCTCCGGGACCACCGTGTCGGCGCAGGTGTGCCGGGGCGGCTTCATCCACCTCTGCCCCGTGGATGAGGACATCACGGCCTGACAAGGGCGGCGCAGCGCCTATTCGAAGTCGATGCCCAGCTTCGCGCCCATCTCGGCGTAGGGGTCCTCGGGGAACGCCAGCCGCTCGCCGCGCGGCAGCCGGCTGAACCAGCGGGCCTCCCCCACCGCGGCGTCCTCCGCGTCGCCGGTCTCGGCGCCCAGGCCGCCGGTGAAGACGTAACAGGTGCCGTTGGGCTTCTGGAGCTTCATCACGAACTTGGGGGACGACAGCAGGTGGCCGGTCTCCTCGCGGAACTCCCGCAGCGCGCAGTGGACCGGGCCCTCGCCGCCCTCCAGCTTGCCGCCGGGCAGCTCCCAGCCGCGCGCCTTGTGCTGGACCATCAGGAACTCCCGCCCGTCGCGGCTCTCGCGGATGGCGACGATGACCGTGTACTCCTTCTTGGGCGCGGTTGCGGGCATCTCCTGGGCCTCCGAGCCTGCGGTCATTCCTCCTCGCCCCCGTCCGGCGCTGGCGCACCGGAAGGTCCACTCGCTTCGCTCGTTGGCGAGGAACGCCCTGTGGTCATTCCTCGCCCCCGTCCTGGTCGCGGAGATACGTTCCCAGGTCGATGACCGGCTTCACGGCCTCGCGCCCGCCCTTGAACGGCCCCACCACGACGCCGATGCCCATCGCCTCGCCGCGCGGGTTGGTGACGATGCAGGCGTCGTCGCGCTCCAGGCGCGGGTCGTGCCGCTCCACCGAGTCGCCCAGGACGTTGCGGCCATAGAGGAACAGGCGCGCGGCGTGCTCGGTGACACGCACCGTCTGCCGCTCGGTCTTGCGCGCCAGCAGGACGGCGCCCTGGAGGTCGAGGTGGAACCCGCCGCGCTCCAGCGTCCCGATGGGGAGGCCCGCCGCGTCGCAGCCCTCCAGCAGCCCGGGGGGAAGCCCGTGCAGGCTGGAGCCGGCGAGGCAGACGAACTGGTTGCCGTCGCGCTCGACGATGGCGAGGTCGTTGAGGCCGAGCACCTTCGCGGCGAGCCCCCTCTCCATCGCCTCGAAGAAGCCGAGGACGGCGGTCTCCTCGTCGAGCGTCGGCCGCCTCATGCGCCGGCCCCTTTGGTGAGCCGCGCCACGAAGAAGCCGAGCGTCGGGTGGATGCCGGGCAGGAAGCGCCGCGCCTTGGCCAGGCTGGGGTCGAGCGTGTAGCCGGGCCACTCGGTGACGCCCTGGGCGAGCGGGACGCCGCCGACGCGGTCGAACGGCAGCGTCTCCATGCGGTAGCCGCGCTCCAGCAGGCGCTGCACCTGCGCCTCGTTCTCCTCCGGTGCGAAGGTGCAGGTCGCGTAGACCAGCGTGCCGCCGGGCTTGAGCACGCGGTCGGCGGTGTCCACCAGCTCCGACTGGATGGCGCAGAGCGTGGGGATCTCCTCGGGCTTGGCGAAGCGGCGGTTGCGGTCCTTCGGGATGGTGCCCTCGCCGGTGCAGGGGGCGTCGAGCAGCACCTTGTCCGCCCACGCCTCGCCGGGAAGCTTCTGGGCCTCATGCTTCCGCAGCACCGCCGTGGTGACCCCGGTGCGCTCCAGGTTGAAGCGGAGGGCGCGCATCCGGTCCCCGTCCGGCTCAACGGCCACGATGGCGCCGCGGCCGCCCATGTCGCCCGCGACGTGCATCGTCTTGACGCCGGGGGCCGCGGCGAGGTCAGCCACGACGTCGCCGGGCTTCGCCTGCAATGCAAGCGGAGCGCTGGCGCTGGCGAGGTCCTGCAGCGTCGTCATGCCGAGCATGTGCTCGATGGTGGCGCCGGCGCTGATGGGGGCCTGCCGGATGCGCAGCACCTGGCGGTCGAGGTCGGTGCGGCTCAGTTGGAAGCCGCGCGCGCCAAGGCGCTTCTGCACCTCATCCACGTCGGCGCGCAGCGGGTTGACGCGCAGGTAGCGCGGAGGCTTGCGGCGCAGGCCGTCGAGCAGGACGCTGGGCTGGTCGGTGAGGCGCACCAGGCGGGCGACCATCCAATCACTGAAGCGGTGCTCCTGCGCCCACTCCCGCACGCGGGGGCCGGGCGGGAAGCGGGCCACCGGGAACGCGGTGGCAGCGGCGGCGGGCGGCGCGGGCTCAGCCATGCGTCACCAGGTGGTCGATGAGCCCCACCGAGGAGGTGGCGCCGCCGACTGTGCCGCGGCCGTCGCCCACCATCTCGGCCCAGCTCGCCTCGTCGCGGGCCGTGCCGCAGTTGATGTTGAGGGGGCAGTTCCGGCTGGACTCCACCTGCGCGATGCCCACCACCACGATGTTGGTGCTGCTGCTGCCGTCGTAGCCCACCTCGCCGATGATGCGCACCTTCGTGTTGACGGCGAAGAGCCCGCCCGCCGTGCTGGTGCCCTCCTCGGTGAAGAAGTCGGTCTGCACCCCGTTGGCGAGCGTGCGGTGGCCGGTGGCGGACTGCTGCTGGTCGATGCGGATGCCCTGCCCCTTGGTCTCGTTGTCGACGGCCACGTGGGTCAGGCGCAGCAGCTCCGCGGACGAGGGGCGGCCCACGGCGCGCAGCGAGAACACGACGAGCTGGGCGGGGAACGACGGGGGCCAGCCGCCGTGGGTGTAGCTGGTCTCGGCGGTCTTGACGCCGAAGAGGCCGCCGTCCACCTGCGGCCGGTCGGTGCGGCTCCAGGTGAGCGTGGCGCGCTCCAGCACCGCCTCGTCGACGTGCGCGCGGTAGGGGTCGAGGCAGCCCGCCAGCGCCGGCGCCAGCAGCGCCGCGGCGGCGAGGGTGACGGCGCGCAGGCCCGCCATGCCCCGCGCAGCGCCGGCACCCTGATAGGCGCTTGGATGGTCGAGCCGGCGTGGCGTCCCGGGATGGGCCGGTCGAGGTCGAGGCGAAGCTGCCCCTCGCCGACCCCGCCGCGGCGCGCAGGCGGCTGGCGGAGCTGGGGGCCGTCCCGCACGGCGCCCGCACCGAGGAGGACCTGTTCCTGCTCCACCCGGCGCGCGACCTGGCGGCCACCAACGAGGCGCTCCGCCTCCGCCGCACCCCGCACGGCCTGGAGCTGACCTACAAGGGCCCCCGCTCCGGGCAGGGCGTCAAGGCGCGCACCGAGCTGACGGTCCCGGTGGGCGCCGACCCCGAGCCGCTGCTGGCGGCCCTCGGCTTCCGGCCCGGCCCGCGCGTCCGCAAGCGCCGCGAGCCCTTCGCCCTCGACGGCCTCACCGTGGCGCTGGACGAGGTGGAGGGCGTGGGCTGGTTCGCCGAGGTCGAGGCGCTGGCCACGGACGCCGCCGCGGGCGCCCGCCGCGTGGAGGCCCTGCTCGCCCAGCTGGGGTGGGACCACTGGCCGCGCGAGCCGCGCCCCTACGTCGCCCTCGTCCTCGCGGCACGTGCCTCCTCGCCGTAGCCCCGCAACGTTGTCCGATGCCCTTTCGCCCCGGCGCGGCGAACCCTGGGCATGGAAGGGCCGAAGCGGCACCAGGCGGGCGAGCGCAGGGTCCGGCGCGCCACCCGCTCCGCCAGCAGCATCCTGCGCGGGACCAACGTGCACGCCAGCCAGCCGGCGCGGCGCCGCAGGGGCACACCCACCCAACGCAACCGCGGCTTCAACCCGCTGGGGCCGCACCACGCCCGCGTGGCCGACGACGGGCCTTAGAGGCCCTTAGTCGTTGTCGGTGATGGTGGCCGTCACGTTCGGGATGGCCATCCCGTTGTACAGTGGGTCCGTGCTGGTGGACGTGTGGGCCACCACGCCGGTGTGCGTGCCCTCGGCCACCGCGTCGTCCACGGCGGTCACTGGCACGCCCTGGTAGGCCTGCCAGTTGCTGGGCGTGAAGGTCAGGCTGGAGCGGCCCAGCGTGAGCTGCGCATCCGCGGAGATCTGGACGACCACGTTCGCGGTCGGCTGCGACTGCAGGCGGAACGCATAGACCGAGTTGGGTCCGCCCTCGGTGACCGCTAGCACCGAGGCGCTCTGGCCGAACACGACACCGGCATTGTCGTCGTCCACGAGGGTCACGGGGAGGCTGGGCACAGGCAGGCCCTGGTAGGCCGCGTCCGCGCTGGCGATGCTGAAGGCGATGGCGAGCGTGCGGGTGCCCTGCGCCACGTCGTCGTTGATGCCGGCGACCGTCACCGACTGGGGTGTGTTCCAGTTCGCGGTGGTGAAGGTGAGCGGGTTCGCCGAGACCCCCAGACCCGCGTCGGGCGCCAAGGTGACCGTGACAGACTGGCCCGGCTGGGACGCGAGGCGCACCGTGAAGGAGTCCGTCAGGGTATTCTCCTTGACCGAGGTGGAGCCGCCGCTCTGGACCACCATGACGCCCACCGCGTCGTTGTCGAGCACGGCGACTGCAAGGTCCGCTACCGTGCCGTGGTAGGCGGGGTCGGAGCTGGTGAGAGCGTGGTGGATGGTGACAGCGCGGTTGCCCTGGGCAACGCTGTCGTCCACGGCGGAGACCATGACCGTCTGGGGGCCCTGCCAGTTGGTGGGGGTGAAGGTCAGGGCGCCGGGCGTCGTGGTGAGGCCGCTGCCGGGGGAGAGCGCCACCTGCACGTTGGCCGTGGGCTGCGTGCGCAGCACGACCGTGTAGGTGTCGGCGGGGCCGCCCTCGGTGACGGTGGTGGACCCGCCGCTCTGCTGCAGCACGAAGTCCGCACTGTCGTCGTCCGTGACGGTGACCGCAAGGTCGGGCACGCTCAGGCCGTTGAAGACGTCCCCCGTCACTTGGTGGTGGATGGGGGACGCGACGACATTGGCCTGGTCGATGTGGTCGTCGACGGCCACCACGGTGACCACCTGCGCCTCGTTCCAGTTGTCGGTGCCGAACACGATCTCGGCAGGGGAGACCGAGATGCGGCTGTCATGCGTCAGGGCCACGGTGACCGTCTCGGACTGCGGCGGCATCGAGAGCGCCAGGGTGTAGGCATCGGCCGCGCCACCCTCGGCCACGGCGGTGCTGCCGCCGCTCTGGACGACGAAGACGCCCGGGTCGTTGTCCGCCACGGACACCAGGACCGGCGGCGAGGGGGTGTTGTTGTAGCGGCTGTCGCCTGCGCTGTTCACGGCGTGGGCAATGACGGAGAGAAGGGTGCCCTGCGGGGTAGTGTCGGCGCCGCCGACGGACACGGTGATGGATTGCGGGTTGTCCCAGCGGCAGTTCACGTCGTCGAGAGGCTCCGTGTCGGGGCAGGGGGTCATGCGGTCCTTGAACGGGTTGGTGATGGAGGTGTCGGCGGGCAGGAACGTCAGCGTTGCGTGCGCCATCCCATTGAAGCGGAGCCGGCTGTCGGTGCTGGTGACGTTGACCGTCACTGGCGCCGCAGGGGCCTCGATGAGGTGGACCGTGTAGGTGGCAGTCTGGCCACCCTCGCTGACCGCGAGGCCGGTCGCGTTGCCGAGTTCGAGCACGCCGTCGTTGTCCAGGACAGTGACGCTGGCGCTGGCGGTCAAGCCGCTGTAGAGGGCATCGCCCGAGACGCCGGTCGCCGTGAGGGTCACGGTCTGCTGGAACTCGGGGTCGGTGTCGTTGACGGCCGCGACGGTCACGGTCTGCGGGACGTTCCAGGCCGCCGGCGTGAAGGACAGCGACGACGGCGAGGTCGTGATGCCACTCGGGGCCGGGAGGTTGACGGTCACGGTGCCGGTGGGTTGCGAGGCGAGCACGACGGTGAGGGTGTCGGTCGCGCCGCCCTCCTGGACCACCGTGCCTGCGCCCGTGGCGGAGAGGGTGATGCCCACGCCGTCGTCCTCGGTGATGGTAACGTGGACCGGGCCGGGGATGGTGGCGTAGAGGGGGTCGCCGGAGACCGCGTGGGCGACCAGGATCTCGTAGGTCGTCCCGGTGGGGGTCTGGTCGACGCCGTTGGCGGCGACGGCGACGGTCACGGTCTGCGCGGTGTTCCAGTTGCCCGGCGTGAAGGTCAGCGTGCTGGGAGTGGCGATGGCGCCTGCGCCGGAGGAGATGCCGACCGCCACGTTGGCCACGGGCTTGGAGGTGAGCTTCACCGAGTAGGCGGCGCTCGCGCCCTCCGTCGTGGCGGGAGTGGGCAGGACGTTGGGCAGGAGGCCGGTCTGGCCGGTGGCGGCGAACTGGTAGCCCCAGGCATCCTGGTCGGTGACGGTGACGGCCAGGGTGCCCGCGATGTTGTAAAGGGTGTCCGTCGAGGTCGCGGTGTGGACGATGGAGGCGCCGTAGGTGGCGCCCTTGTCCACGAAGTCGCGCGGCACGTTGACCGTCACGGGCTTGGGCGTGCTCCAATTGCCGGGGCCGAAGGTGAGGGCGGCCACGTTCGCCTGGGCGTCGCCGGGGCCGGCGAGGGCGACCCGGACGGTGGCCTTGGGCGCGGCGGCGAGGCGGACCGTGTAGGAGGCGCTGCCGCCCTCGGTGACGGGCAGGCTGGGGACGCTGAAGACGAGGCCGGGGGCGTCGTTGTCGACGGCGCCGACCAGCACGCGGCTCGCCTGGCCGCTGTAGGCGGGCAGGCTGGAGGCGGTGCGCAGGGTGAGGTTGCCCCAGACGGTGCCGTCGATGTCGGAGTCGTCGGTGGCCGTCACGGTGACGGTCCGGTTGTGGTCCCACTGGCAGTCGCTGCTGTCCAGCGGCTCGCTGGTGCAGGGCGTGCGGCCTTGATGGGCGGCGCTGCCGGGCGAGGTGTCGGTCGGCTTGAAGGTCAGGGTCGCCGGAGTGGCGGTGAACTGGCCGCCGCCAGGCAGCTCAAGGTTGACGGTGACGTCACTGTTGGGGCCTGCGCCGTTGGGTTGGGCCAGGACGTGGACCAGGAACGTGGCGGTGCCGCCCTCGGTGGGCTGCACGGTCGCCGGGGTCAGGACAAGGATGCCGTCGTCGTCGAGCACCTGCACCGTGAGCGCGGCTGGCTTGGCGCCAGCGGCCGCGTAGAGCGTGTCCGTGGTGGCGACGGCGTGGTCGAGGGTCGGCGTGCGGGGGAAGCCGGGCGTGGCGTCGTTGGCCACGCTGACCGTGATGGCCTTGTCGGTCTGCCAGTCGGCCGGCGTGAAGGTCAGGCTTGCCGGCGTGAAGACGAGGCCCGCCGGGCTGGAGGTGGGGGCCACGGTCACCGGGGCGAGCGGCTGGCTGCCGAGGTGAAGCGCGTAGGCGTAGGTGTCGCCGGCCTCAGAGACGCTGGGGGAGGCTTCCGCGGAGGTGCGCAGGATGGCGGCGGTGTCGTCGTCGCCGACGTTCACGGTGAGGGTGCGGTCGGCCAGCGCGGCGTAGACGGGCTCGGCGGCGGAGGCGCGGTGGCTCAAGGTGACGGGGCGGCTTGCGGGGCCGTTGTCGACGGCGTTGCTGACCGCCGCGACGGTGACGGCCTGGAGGGTGTTCCAGTTCGTGGCGTCGAAGCTCAGCGTGGCAGGCGTCAGGGTGGCGGCCGCCGGCTCGCTTGCGGTCACGGCGAGGGTGAAGGGGGCCGTCGGCTGCGTGGTGAGCTTGACCTGGTACTGCAGGGGCGCGCCGCCCTCCAGGGCCGTGCCGGTTAGAGCAGCGGCGGTGGCGGGCAGCTCGGTGGCGCCCTGGAAGAGGCGGATGCCGGCCTGGTCGTTGTCAAGGACGCCGACGCCGAGCAGGCGGTCGGCCAGGGCGTTGTAGAGAGTGTCCGCGCTTGCGGCGTGGTGGACGAGCGCGACGATGGCCGGCGTGGTGTCGGAGCCCTGGTCGACCGGGTCGTTGTTGGCGCTGACGGTGAGGGTCTGGGGAATCGACCAGTTGCCGGCGCCGAAGGTGAGCGCTCCCGGGGAGACGCTGGCGCGCCCGGAGTTGGGCGCCACGGTGACGGTGACGGCGGCGCTGGGCTGGCTGGTGAGCGCGACCTGGTAGGTGGTGGCGCCGCCCTCGGTGAGGGTGCCGACGCTGGCGCTGTTGGCAAGCGGGGTGCCGCCTTGGGTGAGGCGGAGGCTGGCCTGGTCGTTGTCGGTGATGGTGACGGGCAGGTCGGCGAAGAGGGCGTTGTAGCTGGCGTCCGTGCTGGTGGTGGTGACATGGACGTTGCGGCCCAGGGACCCCTGCGCGACCGGGTTGTCGGGGGCGTTGACGGTGAAGGTGCGGGGGCTCCAGTCGGCCGGTGTGAATTCGAAGGAGGTCACGCCCGGGGAGATCGAGAGCGGGGCTTCGGGAGCGAGCCGGACCCGGACGTTGGCGGTGGGCGCGGAGCCGAGGACGACCTCGAAGGTGTCGCTGGCGGTGCCCTCGATGACGGTGGTACTGCCGCCGCTCGGGACGAGGCGGAAGCCGTGGTCGTTGTCCTTGGCGGTGGCGGCGAGGGTGGCGCTCTTGCCGCCGTAGAGGAGGTCACCGCTGGCGGGGGTGTGGGTGACGGCGTCGACGCGGATGCCGTCGATGGCGGCGTCGTCGATGGCCTGGACCTGGACTTCCTGGTTGGTGCCGAAGTCGAGGGGGGTGAAGGTCAGGACGGTGCTGGAGGCGAACGCCGGGTCGTTGGGCCCCTTGAGGAGGACTTGGCCGGCGGTGCTGGCCACCGCAACGTCGAGGGAGAGGCCGGCGGGGGGCAGGGTCAGGTGGACGCTGTAGGTGGCCACGCTGCCGCCCTCGGTGACGGTGAGGCTGGCGGGGGTGAGCACGATGGCCGGTGCCAGGTCTTCCGGGAGGCCGGCATGGGCGAGAGGAGCGGCGAAGAGGGTCGCCAGGATGGCGGTGCAGACGGTGCGAGCAATGGCCGGACTCAGGCTAGACATGGACAGTTCCACCACTGCGCACCGCCAAGGCGGACGCAGACATTCGCGTCGACCCACCTGCCCTAGTTAAGGTCTTGCCCATCGTTTGGTCTCAATTTTTCCACGCTGCGGGATGGTTGAATCTTGGGGTGGGACTTGCACTCTTCCGCGTGCCATCCGACAGAGGGAAAGCGGTGGCCTGCGCGTGTCCAAAGCCGTCTTGGAAAGGCTTTGGGAACCGCCGGGAATCCCGATTATTGCCTATGCAAAGTGGGAACACGGGCGATGCAATGGAAACGACCCTTTGATTTCGATAAAATCCGTGAAGTCCCCCGGTGTAGGATTTTCGCTAAACCATAGAAATTTCCGAGCGCCGCTCACCTTTGCTCCTGAATGCGTAGACAGATTGCTACAGATTTTCCGCATGCCTTGCGGCCACACGTGCTGCTAGCGGAACTTCTGGAAGGTCGCGGGGCCGCGCCACGCCGCGCTCTCGCCGAGGCCCTCCTCGATGCGCAGCAGCTCGTTGTACTTGGCGACGCGGTCGCTGCGGGCGGGGGCGCCGGTCTTGATCTGGCCGGCGTTGGTGGCGACGGCGACGTGGGCGATGGAGGCGTCCTCGGTCTCGCCGCTGCGGTGGCTGATGACCGTGCCGTAGCCCGCCTCCTGCGCCATGCGGATGACGTCAAGCGTCTCGGTGAGGGTGCCGATCTGGTTGACCTTGACCAGGATGGCGTTGGCCTCCTTGCGCTCGATGCCCTCGGCGAGGCGGGTGGGGTTGGTGACGAAGAGGTCGTCGCCGACGACCTGGATGTGGCGGCCGAGGCGCTCCGTGAGGGCGGCCCAGCCGTCGTGGTCGTCCTCGCTCAGGCCGTCCTCGATGCTGACGATGGGGAACTGGTCGGTCAGCTTCTCGTAGAAGTCGAGGGTGCGGTCGAGGCTCTTGGTGCCGTCCTCGCCGAAGTCGTAGGTCTTCTTCTTGGGGTCGTACAGCTCGGTCGCGGCGACGTCGAGCGCGAGCAGGATGTCCTTGCCGATGGCGTAGCCGGCCGCCTCGACCGCCGTCTCGATGTGCTCCAGCGCGGCGGCGTTGCTGGGCAGGTTGGGCGCGAAGCCGCCCTCGTCGCCCACCGCGGTCGCGAGCCCCTTGGCCTTGAGCGTGGCCTTGAGGCTGTGGTAGACCTCGGTGCCCATCCGCAGCGCCTCGGCGAAGCTCTCGGCGCCGTCGGGGATGACCATGAACTCCTGGATGCGCACGTTGGAGTCGGCGTGGGCGCCGCCGTTGAGGATGTTCATCATCGGCACCGGCAGGACGCGGCCCTGCACGCCGCCGAGGTAGTGGTGGAGGGGGAGGCGCAGCTCGTCGGCCGCCGCGTGCGCCGTGGCGAGCGAGACGCCGAGGATGGCGTTGGCGCCCAGCCGGCCCTTGGTCGGGGTGCCGTCGAGGTCCGCCATGGCGCCGTCGATGCCCGCCTGGTCGAAGACGTCCATGCCGCGGACGTGGTTGGCAATCTCACCGACGTTCTTGACCGCCTGCCGCACCCCCTTGCCCAGGTAGCGCTTGCCGCCGTCGCGCAGCTCGGCCGCCTCGTGCGTCCCGGTGCTGGCGCCGCTGGGGACGATGGCGCGGCCGCGCGCCCCGGAGTCCGTGAAGACCTCCACCTCGACGGTGGGGTTGCCGCGGGAGTCGAGCACTTCGCGGGCGTGGACGCGCAGGAGTTCGGCCATCGGGCGCCGCGAGCGGGCCGCCCCTAAAAAGGGGGCCGCCAGCCGGCCCGTCGGCGCGGCAGCGCCCTCTTGCATTGTCCCCCCTCCATCCCCGCGTGCCC
>JBHELM010000103.1:0-8151 GCA_046352715.1 Thermoplasmatota archaeon
GTCGAGGTGCTGGAGGGGGAGTGGCGGCCGACGCGCCTGGTCGTCATCGAGTTCCCCGACCGCGAGGCGGCGCGGCGCTGGTTCGCCTCCCCGGAATACCAGCAGGCGGCGCGGGCCAGGCGCGGCGCGGCGGACTTCCGCGCGGTCCTGGTCGACGGCCTCCCCGAGGCGTGAGCCTCCTCACGCGGGCAGCGGAGGGAGCGGGACCGGCGGGACCCACTCGCACGCCTGGCAGTCGCCGCAGTCGCACGCCTCGTCGTCGGGGCAGCAGGCGCACTCTGGGGGAAGGTCCGGGTTGGGCATGGCTCACCCGTGTGTTCTCCCCTGTGCGGCAGGCCCTACTTGACTTGCATGGCGAGGGTTCAAAGGAAAGGGCGGGAGCGGGCCGTCACCATCGCAGGGCCGCCCTGCCCGCGACGCCGAGCAGGGTGAGGGCGGCGCACGCCACGACGACCCCCGCCGCGAGCCAGGGGTAGATCTTCCGCATCGGGAACCCGAAGACGTAGGCGGCGATCATCGCGGTGTAGATGCCGGAGCCGGGCAGCGGGAACGGGATGCCGACGAGGGCGACGATAGCGAACATGCCGAACTCCTCCAGGACCTCGCGGCGGTGGGTGGCCTCGCGGCGCGCCTTGGCGAACAGCCAGTCGAGGAACCGGCCCAGGGTCGCGCTGCGGCGGAACAGGCGCTCCAGCGGCAGCCGCAGCGACCACGCCACCGGGATGAAGAGCAGGTTCGACGCGGCGACCAGGAAGAAGGTCGTCCACGGGCCGAGGTGGTAGCGGAACAGGCCGAGGCCGATGCTGGCGCGCATCTCGATGACGGGCAGCGGCGCCAGCGCGAAGACGATGAGTGCCGCCAGCCAATCCATGCCGTCATTCCCTGGGCTGGGGGATCATGCTCTTCCCGGTCCCGGGACTAGCCAGGAGTTCCCCCTCTTGAACGATGGGGTGCCCGGCGAGGAAGGTGTGGCTGGGCAGGATTGCGTTGTGGCCCTCGAACGGCGTCCAGCCGCACTTGGAGTGCAGGACGCTGGCGGTGAGCTTGCCGATGGCCTTGAGGTCGAAGACGGCGAAGTCCGCGCGCATCCCGGGCTCCAGCGCGCCGCGGTCGGTGAGGCCAAGCAGGCGGGCGGGGTTGGTGGCGGCGGCGTCCACGACGGTCTGCAGCTCCACCTTGCCAGCCTTGGCCTGCGCGAGCATGAGCGGCAGCGTCGTCTCGACGCCGGGGACGCCGCTGGGCGCCGCGTGGAAGTTGTCCTCCTTCTCCGCCTGGGTGTGCGGCGCGTGGTCGGACTCCAGGATGGGGAGCTTGCCGTCGGCGAACAGCCTCCACAGCGCCTTGCGCACCTCGGGGCCGCGCAGGGGCGGGTTCATCTTGCCGTAGGCGTGGCTGAGCTGCGCCGTGGTGTCGAGGAGCAGGTGGTGCGGGCAGACGCCCATGCTGAAGCCGGCCGCGGTGGCGGCCTGCACGGCGTCGGGGCTCGCGATGTGCGCGATGTGGACCTTGGGCGCCTTCTTGAGGCCGGCCAGCGCCTTCATGGCGTCGTAGATGGCCTCCACCTCCGCCAGCGGCGGCCGCGTCATGTCGTGGTCGGGCAGCCCCGTCTCGGTGCGGCGCATCTGCTGCAGGACGCGCTGGCTCTCGGCGTGCAGCGCCACCGGCTTGCCGGCGGCCCCCGCGGCGGTGAGGATGAGGCGGAGGCGCTCGGCGTCCTCCAGCAGCAGGTCGCCCGTGGTGGCGCCGAGGTAGCTCTTGACGCCGGCGCAGCGCTTGAGCATCTCGGGCAGCTCGCCCGTGTACCAGGAGCCGCCGGCCCACAGGGCGTAGTCGACGACCGACTTCTGCGCCGCCAGCGCCAGCTTGTCCTTCACGGCGCGCAGCGTCACGGTGGCGGGCAGAGTGTTGGGCATGTCGACGAAGCCGGTGACGCCGCCGAACGCCGCCGACGTGGAGCCGCTGGTGAAGTCCTCCTTGTGGGTGTGGCCGGGCTCGCGGAAGTGGACGTGCAGGTCGATGGCGCCGGGCAGTAGGAGCCTGCTGCCGAAGTCGAGGTGGGTCGCCAGCTCGGTCGACTTGGCGATGCGGACGATGCGCCCGCTCTGGGTGTCGACGTGCAGGACGCCGGGGACCAGCTTGCCACGCTGGTAGACCTGCCCCGCCACCGAGAGGTCGGGCTCGCCCTTCGCCGTCGGCCTGCCCGGCTTGACCGCGCCCTTCGCGGCGGGGCCGGACGCGGCGGCCTTTGCCTTGGCGGCGGGCGGCTTGGCGCGGGCGGGCCGCTTCGGTTTCGTGGGCTTGGCGGGGCGCTTGGCCACCGGCTTGGCTGCGCGCTTCGGGGTCGGCCGGCTGCGCTTGAGCAGCTTCCGGCTGGCCTTGGTGCGGGGGGCGGGCTTGCGGACGGTGCGCGTGGGCTTGGCGGCGGCCCGCGACCGCGCGCCGGGGGCCACTAGAGGACCCCCCAGACGCCAATTTCCCCCGAGTCCACCATCTCGGCGACGGTGGCGCGGAAGGTGCCGTACCAGGAGGCGACGTGGCTGAAGTAGCCCAGCAGGCCGCCCAGCAGCAGGCCGTTGAGGGTGAGGACGGGCCAGGAGAGCGCGAGGCCCGGGCCCTGCTTCAGGAACGCCACCACGAGCAGGATGGCCTCCAGGCCGACGATGAGGGTCAGCACGGCGGCGTAGAGCGCGGGGAGGTTGCGGCCCTGCCGGCCCCGCACCTTGCGGTGGATCTCCGGCACCGTCTCGGCGGCCACGGCGAAGCGCATCCACTGCGTCCAGGTGCCCCGGATGGAGGACTCGTAGCGGCGCACGGCGGAGCGGGCCGCCAGCCAGCCCAGCCCGATGCCGGCGAGGGTGGCGCCGAGGTGGACCAGGACGCCGCCCCAGCCGCCCAGCATCCAGGCGAAGGCGGACCAGAGGAGGGCCAGGACCCCCGCCAGGACGACCTTGCCCCGGGCCGAGCGCTGGTCGCCTGCAAGGATCTGCAGGAAATGGCTCGCCACTCCCGGAGGCACAGCCGCCGGACCTCCTGGACGGTCTTGAAGGGCCCGGTTTGATGCCGCGTCCAGTCCCGGAGAACGGGGCCGGCGGCTAGGTCGCGCCGGCGGGCAGGGAGGCCGTGCGCGCCGCCTTGCGCCGGGCGAGGAGGTAGGCCGGGACGCCCAGGGCGATGATGGCCAGCTCAAGGAGGGCCTGCACGCGGTAGTCGGGCAGCGCGAGGGTCGCCACGACGACGAACAGGCTCGTCACCAGGAACAGGACGGGGAACACCGGCCCCCACGGGGTGCGGAAGGGGCGCTCCAGGCCGGGCTGGGTGCGGCGGAGGCGGAGGTGGGCGGCGGCGGTGAGGACGTGGAACAGGAACACGGCGAAGACGACGCTGGCGACGAGCTGGTCGTAGAGGCCGGTCATCACGAGGAGGCAGGCCCACAGGCCGCACAGCAGCGAGCCGTAGGCGGGGGTGCCGCGCCGGGGGTCGAGGCGGCCGACCGAGCGCAGGAACAGGCCGTCCTTCGCCTGGGCGTACGCGATGCGGGGCGCCGTCAGGACGTAGGCGTTGGTGGTGCCGAAGATGCTCACCAGCGCCAGGACGCTCACGAAGGTGGCGCCACCCTCGCCGATGGCGTCCTTGACGGCGCGGCCGGCCAGGTACTCGTTGGGGCCCAGGTGGAGGGCTTCGGGGAGCGTCACCGCGTAGAGGCAGGCGCCCGCCACGGCGAGGTAGATGGCGGTGGTCACCAGCGGCCCGAGGATGAGCGAGATCGGCACGTCGCGGCGGGGGTTGCGCATCTCGGCGGCGACGTAGGTGGCGGAGTACCAGCCGTCGTAGGCGAACAGGATGAGCATGAGCGCCGTGGAGAAGCCCGCCAGGACCTCGCCGCCGGTGAACGCGGCGCCCACGGGCGGGTCGCCGGGCTGGTGGACGGGGGTGGCGGGGCCGAAGGCGCCGGCGGGCGGGTGGGCGAACGCGGCGACGATGGCGACGACCGCCAGCAGGCCCACAGCCTTGGCGATGGTGCTGACGTTCGACACGAGGCCGCCGAAGCGGACGCCGAGGTAGTTGACGAAGGTCAGCGCGAGGATGAGGGCGATGGCGACGTAGGCTTGCCCGTAGGGCGGCAGCGTCAGGCCGGTCTTCCAGCCCCCCAGCACCAGCGGCGTGGCCGCGCCCGGCAGGTCGACGAAGCGGGCGAGGATGCGGGCGAACGCGGCGGCGACGGCGGCGATGGTGCCGGTCTGCACGACCCAGAACGTCGTCCAGCCGAACAGGTAGGCGGGGAACGGCCCGAACGCCTCGCGCAGGTAGACGTACTGGCCACCCGCCTTGGAGTACATCCCCGACAGCTCGGCGACGGTGAGCGCGCCCACGGCGGTGAGGATGGCCGCAGCGACGAAGACCGCCATGACGAGCGGCGGCGACGGCAGTTGGTTGAGCATGTCCGCGGGCAGGAGCAGGATGCCGGAGCCGATCATCGAGCCGACGATGATGGTGGTCGCCGTGGTGAGGCCGAGCGTGCGGCGCGGGGCGGCCGCCTCGTCGCTCATGCGGGCCCCTGCACGGTGGCCAGGGCGTCCCTGGCGGCGGCGCGGCGCTGGGCGAGGTAGAACGGGATGCCGGCGAGGATGGCGCCCAGGGCGATGAGGCCGTACGCCCACTCGGCGCCGCTCAGGATGGTGGCGACCACGAAGAGGGCGGCGAGCAGGAACAGGATGGGCACCAGCGGGTAGAGCGGGGTGCGGAAGGGGCGCTCTGCGGCGGCGTGGGTGCGGCGCATCCGCAGGTGGGCGATGGAGGTGGGGACGTAGAACAGCCAGATGCCGAACACCACCATCGTGACGAGCTGGACGTAGAGGCCGGTCATGACGAGCAGGCTGGACCAGATGGCGAGGTAGAGCATCGCCTTGCCCGGGACGCCCTTCTTCGTCAGCGTCCCCATCGAGCGCAGCAGCGCGCCGTCCTGCGCCATGGCGTAGAAGATGCGCGGGCTGGTGAGGATGTAGGCGTTGACGGTGCCGAACACGGACACCAGGGCGACCACGGCGATGAAGGAGGCGCCGCCGGTGCCGACGGCGTTCTTCGCGGCCTCGATGGCGATGCGGCTGCTCGGGTTGCCGCCGATGCCGACCCCCTGCTCCGCGGGGACGACCCAGAAATAGGCGAGCGTGAGCAGGATGTAGATGAGCGCGGTGACGAGCGGGCCGACCAGCAGGGCGATGGGGAGGTTGCGCTTGGGGTTGCGGATTTCCGACGCCACGAAGGTCGCCTGCGGCCAGCCGTCGTAGGCGAAGAGCGTCAGCGCGAGGGCGCCCGCGAAGCCGGCGACGATGCCCAGGCCGGTCGCGGAGTCCGGGATGGCCGACACGAACGCCTGCGGGTGACGCTGGCCCACGAAGAACAGCAGGACGACGAGGGCGCTCAGGCCGACGTACTTGCCGACGACCGTGACGTTGCTGATGAGGCCGCCGAAGCGCGCCCCCAGGTAGTTGATGCCGGTGAGCAGCCAGATGAGCCCGATGGCGACGTAGGCGTTGCCCCACGCCGGCAGCGTCAGGAAGCCGAGTTGCGCCTTGTGGCCGGGCAGCGTCACGAAGAAGCCGAGGAAGTTGGCGAACGCCACCGCGACCCCCGCGATGATGCCCGACATGATGATCCAGAACATCCCCCAGCCGAAGAGGTAGCTCCAGAACGGGCCGAGCCCCTCGCGCAGGAAGTGGTACTGGCCGCCGGCGCGCGGGAACATCGCCGCCATCTCGGCGAAGGTGAGGGCGCCCATCGCGGTGAAGAAGGCGCCGGCCACCCACGCCAAGACGACGAGCCAGGGCGAGGCGACCTTGACCAGCATCGCCCCGGGCAGGATGAGGATGCCCGAGCCGATCATCGAGCCCACGATGATGGTGATGGCCTCGAAGAGCCGCAGGTTGGTCTTGAGCTGGACCACGCCCATTGGGCCCGCCCAAGACCCCGGCGGGATAAAGGGTTCGCGCGAACGGGCTTGACTGGCCGCCGCCCCCTGATGAAACGGTGAGCCCACCGGACGCATTGACCCAACAAACCGTCTCGTGGGTTCAGTGGGTTCACTGTTCGGTGCTGGTCAGGCGTCCACGTCGAGCGTGAACCCGAAGCGGGTCATGTCGAACAGCAGCGGCGCCACGATGTCCAGCGTCGTCTGGAAGCCGGCCTGGAGGGCCTGCTCGCTCCCAGCGCTTGCCACCATCGTGTCGTAGGTGTCCACCTTGTGCCACCACGGGTAGGAGCCGAGGTAGCCGCTGATGCCGGGGCGGGGCATGGTGGAGCCGTCGGGCAGGATGTACTGGTCCCAGTCGCTCCAGAAGTAGGCGGTGGGAATCTTGGCGTCGAGGAAGGTCTGGCCGTCGGAGGAGCCGCCCAGCGTCTTGCGGAACTCCAGGTGGTCGGTGGGCATCTTCGCGTCGCTGGCCAGGCCCATGATGCGGTCCTTCAGCGAGGGGGAGTCCTGCCAGACGATGAGGTGCGCCGGGTGCGGCCAGGTGATGCCGACCATGTCGAGGTCAATCATGCCGTCCACCGTGCCGTTGAGGGCGAACGTGCCCGCCTCGACCTCGCCGAGGAAGTGGCGCGAGCCGACGAGGCCCAGCTCTTCCTGGTCGAATTCTATGAACAGGATGGTGCGCTCGGTCGGCACCTTGGCGAACGCCTGCGCCAACTCGAACACCATCGCCGTGCCGGAGCCGTCGTCGTAGGTGCCGTAGACGGCGCCCTCGGTGACGTCGTAGTGCGCGCCGACCACGATGAAGTGCGTGCGGTCCGCGCCCCACTTGACGCCGATGACGTTCTGCCCCTTGTAGCTGAGGGGGGTGCCGCTGACGGGGACGCCCGTCGCGTCGGAGCCGAACTCCTCGCGCAGCACCTCCAAGCCCGCGGCCTTGAAGCGGCCGGCGAGGTCGTCGCGGGCGGCCAGGTGGGTGGGCGAGCCGCTCTGGCGGTACGGGTAGGCTTGGCTGAACGCCTTCAGGTCGTCCAGGGTCTTGCGGGCGTCCACCTTGGGCGCCGCGGCGGCGAGGCACGGCTTGAGGTCGGCCCCCACGCAGGCGGCCACGGGCCCCGTCGAGGTCGTGGTCTGCGCGGCCTGCATGCAGCCCGAGAGGCCGAGCAGGGCGAACGCGAGGAGGGCGAGGAGTCCCTTCATGGCGAAGCGACGAAGGGGTCCCGCAATGAACCTTGTGGACCCCAAGTTTGAGCAGGCCGGGCAGCGGACCCGGTCCACCGTCACTTGAAGTGGTCGGCGTTGATCTTCGTGTACTGCTCCTCGCCCGCCGGGACCTCGTCGTCGGGGAAGATGGCGTTGACGGGGCAGGCGGACTCGCAGGCGCCGCAGTCGATGCACTCGTCCGGGTTGATGAACAGGTGCTGCGCCTCCGCGAAGCCGGGCGCGTCCTTCTTGGGGTGGATGCAGTCCACGGGGCAGACGTCGACGCAGCTGGTGTCCTTGGTGCCGATGCACTTGGAGGTGATGACGCGGGTCATGCAGCTTCCTTCGGGCGGGCACCCGGTGCGTCTTACTTAACGGTTCGTGGTTTCCCCCGGGAAGCATCGGGGCGGACAGGTTCGGGCCCTGCACCCACGACAAGCTCCTTGCCTGCGAGCGCGTTGTGGCACGGGCCATGTCCCTCGACCGCAGCGGGTGGGTCATCGCCGACGGCCGCGGCCGGTTCCTGGCGGAGGGGGAGGGCTGGGTGCTCGACCCCCTCCAGGCGGCGGTGTTCCACGAGATGTGGGCCGCCGTGGAGCGCGCCGGCGGCGCCGGTGGCCTCATCCTGCCCTGGGTGACGGCGGTGCAGGTGGGCGCGCGGCTCGACGCCGTGGCGCCAGAAGCCTAGTCCCCGCCCAGCGTCTGCAAGCCCAGTGCGGGGGCGGCGCTTCCGCTTTCGGGCGTGTCAGGTGTTCGGTCTCCCCCAAGACACGGGCCAAACCGCAGGTCGTGGACGCGTAACCATCCGGCAACCCTTTGCCGACGCCCCGGCTCCTGCGCCCCATGGCAGAGGACATGGTGCACGAGGCCACCTACGCGCAGCCGCCCGAGGTCGTCTGGAAGGTCATCGCGACCAAGCCCGGGCTGGACGCCTGGATGATGCAGAACGACTTCGGGGAGGCCAAGGTCGGCCACCGCTT
>JBHELM010000104.1:0-9144 GCA_046352715.1 Thermoplasmatota archaeon
GCGTGGTGTTCGCCGCCGGCACCGCCTTCTTCGCCGCGCACGCCACCCTCTCGGCGGTGCTGCCGAGCCCGGTGAGCCGCCTCGCCGGGCGCAGCGGCGGCCTGGGCCACGGCATCCAGCTCGTGGTCGCCTACCTGGGCAGCGCCGCCGGCGCCATCGTGGCTGGGGCGTTCGCGCAGCACCTCACGCAGGCGTTCGCGGTCCTCGCGGCGGTGGCCACCTGCGCCGTCCTGCTGACCCTGCTGGGCCTGCGCCGCAGTGTCACCCCTGTGGAGGCGGTGGCGTGATGCCGCGACCCAACCTTGATAACAGGGGGGACCTGCCTGCGCGACCAGCCATGGATGCGCGGCTTCGGTTGGTCCGGCGGCTGGCGGCCACGTCGGTCGCGATGACGTTCCTGCTCATGGTGCTCGGCGCCTGGGTCAAGGCCAACGGCGCGGGCCTCTCCTGCCCCGACTGGCCCTCCTGCTACGGCGAATTCTTCCCGCCCTTCCCCAGCGTCGAGAACGGCGGCGCCTACCAGGGCCACCCGGTCGTCTACACCCAGGCGCAGGTGCTCTACGAGTGGGCCCACCGCGCCGTCGTCGCCCTCATCATCGTCCCTGTCCTCGGCCTCGCCGTCGCGGCCTTCCGCGACCGCCGCCTCACCAAGGAGTTGCGCGCCCTGCCCATGGTCGCCGTCGGCATCTACGTCCTCCAGGCCCTCCTGGGCGCCCTCACCGTCGTGACCGGCAACCCGCCGTGGGCGACGACGCTGCACCTCGCCACCGCCGTGCTGTGGTTCTTCACCCTCACCGTGGCGGCCTGCTTCGCCTACCTCAAGCCGCTGCGCGCCGCCGCCGTCCCGTCCAGCCAGGGCCCCGCACCGCAGCCCGAGACGCGCCGCGTCCACTTCACCTACCCCGACCCGGCGCCGGCCGACGAGGCCAAGCATGGGTGAGGCCGCGACCGCCTCCACCCGCACCTTCGGCGCTGTCGCCCGCGACTACTACGACATCAGCAAGCCGCGCATCCTCTACCTCTTGCTCATCGTCGCGTGGAGCGCCATGGCGGTCGCGGCGCGGGGGCTGCCCAGCGTCGTCCCGTTCGTCGCCGTCACCCTCGCCGGCGCCTTCAGCGTCGCCAGCAGCGGCGCCCTCAACCACGTCCTCGAGCGCAAGCGCGACGCCCGCATGGGCCGCACCGCCACCCGCCCCGTCGCCTCCGGCCGCCTCCGCCCCGCCGCCGCCGTCGCCTACGCCGCCGTCATGGCCGCGCTCGCCTACGCCAGCCTCGCCGTCGTCGGCCTGCACCTCGCCGCGTGGCTCACCCTGGGCGCCATCGCCTACTACGTCCTCGTCTACACGGTCCTCCTGAAGCCCACGACGCCGCAGAACATCGTCATCGGCGGCCTCGCCGGCTCCTTCCCCGCCCTCATCGGGTGGAGCGCCGCCACCGGCGGCCTGGCGTGGCCCGCGAGCCTCCCCGCCTGGGACCTGGCCCTGCTGGTGTTCCTCTGGACCCCCGCCCACTTCTGGGCCCTCGCGCTGCTCTACAAGGACGACTACGGCGCCGCGGACTACCCGATGATGCCCAACGTGCGCGGCGAGGCCAGCACCCGCCGCCAGGTCGTCGCCTACTCCGTCCTGACCGTGGCGTTCTCGCTGGCCCTGGTGTTCTCCGGCCACGCCGGCTGGATCTACCTCGGCGCGGCGTGCCTGCTCGGCTCCGCGCTGCTCGTGCGCTCCGTCGAGATGATGTCCGCCCCAACGCCGAGGGCCTACCGCGCCTTCTTCCTGTTCACCATCCAGTACCTCGGCGTGCTGCTCTTGGCGCTCATGCTCGACCAGCTCCTGCCGTTCCCGGTGGCGTGACGCCCCAACCAAATCACGGCGGATTGCGCAGATTCCACGGAAGAAATCCGCGTCATCCGCGGAATCCGCGGTTCAGTCGGCGCGGCTTCGGCCCCACCGAACCGCGGATTTCGCGGAGGCAACCTGAATCCGCTCGAATGGCGAGTCCGGTCAGGGGAGGCGCAGCGGCAAGTGCGGCACCACCGGCTCGCGGCCGATGAACTGCGCCTCGTAGCCGGTGGCGATGCTCGCCATCTCCCCCAGCACCGCGTAGACGTGCGCCGAGCAGGGGTCCAGCACGACCTCGCCCGGCGCCGGCTCGCCCTCCTGCCCCGGGAACACCAGCGGCTCGAAGCGGCTGCCCGGGGAGTTCAGGTTGTCCGCGTCCCCCTTGCCGGCGTGGGCGCGGTAGAAGCCGCCGACGGTGCGGCTGCACACCATGTAGATGACCGGCTCGGCCACGACGCCCGCCTCGCCGCGGATGTCGGTGGGAACCGCCTCCTGCACGATGACGGAGGTGGTCTTGACGCGCCCCTTGCCGCGGTCCATCTGCTCGCGGCTGCGGGAGTTAAGGCTGGCGAGCAGGTCGTCGCCGGAGGCGGCGGTGGTGATGGCCATGCCGTAGGTGCCGGCGTCGGCCTTGACGAAGACGGAGGGGGCGCGGCGGAGGCCGTGCTCGTCGTACTTGGCCTGCACGCGGCCCACCACGCGGTCGACCGCCTGCGCCGCGGCGGCGAGGTTGGACTTCGCCTTGAAGTCGAGGCCGTCGACGCGCTCGAAGTCGGCGGTCAGCAGCCACGGGTCGAAGCCGACCTTGCGGCCCAGGTGCGCGGCCAGTTGGCTGGTGACGGCGAAGTGCTCCGACTTGCGGCGGCGGTGCCAGCCCATCGCGGGCGGCGGGGTGATGGGCTGCGCGAGCCCCTCCAGCTCCGGCGGCATCCCGTCGGAGAGGTCGTTGTTGAGGACGATGAGGTCGGCCGCCTCCCCGCCGGCGACGAGGCGGTCGCCCTCCCGCACGGCGCGGTGCAGCGTGACGCTCCCGCCCAGCGGCGTCGGCATCTGTTGGCCGTCCGCGACGTCGGGGCTCAAGGTCCCCAACGTCACCGCGTAGCCGGCCTCCTCGAGGATGTCCCGCAGGACCGCGAGGTGGCCGAAGTAGCCGGCGTTGCGGGTGTGGCTCTCCGCCAGGACGAGGATGCGGCGCGTGCCGGGGGCGGTGCGGCCGAGGTAGCCCTTCGCGACCCGGGCGGCGACGCGGCGGCTGCGCGGCGCCAGGTTGTTGAAGCCGGCGGGAAAGGCGTTGGCGTCCACGACCGCAGCCTTGGTGGCGTTGCGGCGGATGTCGACGCTGGTGTAGATGGGGCAGCGCACCCGGTCGCGGTGGAAGGCGAGGAACGCCTCGACATGGTCGGCGCGGCGCACCAGCACCTCGTCCAGCGCGCTCAGGTCGTCGCACACCTGCATCAGGCCAGCGCCTCCAGCGACACGGACTCCGGGCGCGCGCCGTGCACGAACACCTCGGTCCACAGGTCGAACAGCAGTTGGTCGGCGCCGCTGGCCGCCGCGCCCGCCGGGTGGGTGATGGTCCTGGGGCGCAGCTTCGCCGCGTGCGCCTCGAACCTCTCCATGACGCGGGGCGCGGTCGCGCGGCCGGCGGGGACCTTGCGGCGCCACGCCACCTCCTTGGGCAGCAGCGGCTCGGCGGCGCGGCGCAGCACCCACTTCTCGATGCCCTCGCGCACCTTCCACTCCCACGGCACGGCGTCGCTGAGCGCCTGCTGCGGGCGGCTGAGGAACGGCACGCGCACCTCCAGCCCGAAGGCCATGCTGTTGCGGTCGACGAGGCGGAGCTGGAAGGCGTCGAGCTGCGCGCCCTGGTCCCACTTCGCCAGCTCCGGCCCGCTCGCGTGCTGGCGCAGGATGGTGTCCCGCAGCGTCGGGTCGGCGGGCTGGGCCACCCGGAGCCGGCGCATCCGCTCGGAGGCGAGGGCGTGCGGGTCCTGGTAGCGCGCATAGCCGCCCCACAGCTCGTCGGCGCCCTGCCCGCACAGGCCGACGCCGACGTGGCGGCGCATCATGCGGAACAGCGGGAAGAAGAAGAACTCGGTGTAGTTGACGTTCTCGTTGTGCCACGCGTGCCGCGGCAGGTCGCGCAGCAGGTCGTCGAGGCCGAACGTGCCCTCGTGGTGCTCGGTGCCCAGGTGCTCGGCCACCTTGCGCGCGGCCTTGACGTCCTCCACCTCGTCGTCCTCCGCCAGGGTAAAGGTGGCGATGGGGCGCTCCGCCATCCCCTGGTGCAGGGCCGCGACCGCCGCCGAGTCGAGGCCGCCGGAGAGGACGACCCCCAGCGGCACCTCCGACATGAGCTGCTCCCGCACCGCCTGCCCCAGCCGGTCGCGCAGGGCCCGCGCCGCCTCGTCCGGGCTGGAGGGCGCCGCGCGCTCGGCGGGGAACGGCCTGTAGAGCTTGGGCAGCACCACGCCGTCGCCCGGCTTCACGACGGCGTAGGTCGACGGCGGAAGCTGCCGCACCCCCTCGAACAGGGTGCGGTTGCCGGCCAGGAACTCCAAGACGGCCTGCTCACGGAAGGCGTCGAGGTCCGGCCGCGGCGGAAGCGCCTCGTGGGCGAACAGCGCCTTGGCCTCGCTCGCGAACACCAGGTCGCGGCCGGCGAAGGCGTACTGCAACGGCTTGATGCCCCACGGGTCGCGCGCCAGAACCAGCTCGCGCCGCTCGGCGTCCCACAGCGCGAAGGCGAACATGCCCTCCAGCCGCTCCAGGAGTTGCGCGCCCCAGCGGCGGTAGCCCTCCAGCAGCACCTCCGTGTCGCTGTGGGTGCGGAAGCTGGCGCCGAGGGCCTCCAGCTCCACGCGCAGGTCGAGGTGGTTGTAGACCTCGCCGTTGTAGACGATGGTGAGGCGGCCCGACGCGTCGGCCATCGGCTGCTGCCCCATCGCGCGGTCGATGATGGCGAGCCGGCGGTGGCCGAGCGTCACGTGGCCGTCGGACCACAGGCCGGAGCCGTCGGGGCCGCGGTGGGCGATGCGGTCGCACATCCGGCCGACGAGGGAGCGGTCGTCCCGGCCGAGCAGCCCGGCGATTCCACACATTCAGGGGCGCCTCAAGCGGCGGCCCCGTAGGCCTGCTCGATGTGCCGGCAGATCTCCGTGAGGTCGTTGGAGAGGAAGGGCCCGTCCTGCAGCACGGGCACGGACTGGCTGCCGAACTTGGCGCGCACCAGCGACTTGTCCCCCGCCGGCAGGGTGACCGCCTCGTAGGCGACCTGGTGCTGGCGCAGCAGGCGGCGCACGAGGCCGCATTCGTGGCACTCCGCGAACTGGTACAGGATCGGGGTCGCCATGGGCGCGGCGAGGCTGGCCGTGGTTGATAAGGCCCCGGGTGGGGGAACCGCCGTCGCTTCCTGCGTCAGGAGTGGACGGACCAGGAGTCGACGACCCAGGTGGCGCGGCTCGCAGTGGCCTCGACGTGGCCTGCGCACTCCAGGCGGCCCCTGTAGTGCGGCGCCGCCACGACGAGCGTCTCGTACTCGCCGCCCTCGCCCGCGACATGGGGGCCGGCGGGGTGCCGCTCCATGGCCTCGGCCTTCGCGAGGTCCAGCCGCTGCCCGGCCCACGCGTTCGGCACCCCCTCGGCGGCGGTGCGGCTGAAGCGGATGTCGTAGCCGCCGGCGACGAGGGAGCGGACGTAGGCCTCCGGCTCCTTGTGCCACAGCGGCGCGAAGGTCTTGAGGCCGAGGCGGTGGCCGATGGCGTCGATGCGGGTCTTCTGGTACTCGCTCGCCAGGGCGCCGCTTACGAGCCCGTCCAGCCGCAGGTCCGCCTTGGCGTGGGCGATGGCCGCCTCCAGGTCGGCGACCTCCTCGTCCTTGCCGCTGCGGCACGGCGCCTCCAGCAGCGGCAGGCCCAGGCATTGTGCCACCCCGCGCACGACGGCGAGGTTCGGCGTATGGAACATCCAGGCGTCGTCCTCGGCGGGGACCATCGTGAGCCCGGCCACCACGTCCCAGCCGAAGTTCTGCGCCACCTCGACGGCGGCCACCGAGTCCTTGCCGCCGGAGAGCAGCGCGAGGACGCGCATCACGTGCCCCCGGCGGAACCACGAATTTCACGAATTGCACGAAGGAGGATGGTTCGTGGACTTCGTGCAATTCGTGGTTCGGGCGGGCGAATCATGGCAGGCCCAGCAGGTCCTCTTCGTCCGCGTCGCGCAGCGTCGGGCGGAACTCGCGTGCCGGCACCAGGTCGTCGGGGTCGAGGTCCACCACAAGGCGCCCGGGCTGCATCGGCTCCAGGCGGCCCAGGCGGTCGCCGCGCGGCCCGTACGCCTGCGCGCCGCCCCAGAACACGATGCCGTCCTGCGGCCCGACGAGGTTGGCGTAGGCGTTGAAGCAGGCGTTCTCGATGGCGCGCGCCGGCAGCAGGGCCTCGAAGAAGCGCTGGCTCGTCGTCGGGCTGGCGCTGACGTTCAGCAGCAGGTCAGCGCCCGCGAGCGCTTGGCGGCGGTTGGCCTCCGGGAAGAACAGGTCGTAGCAGATGCCCAGGCCGATGGCGCCGAGGTCGGTCTCCCACACCTTCGCCTCCTTGCCCGGGCGGAAGAACAGGCCTTCCTGGAACGTCGTGAAGGTCGCCAGCGAACGCTTGTCGTAGGCGTCCACCTCGCCGCCGGGGGTGACGAGGAAGGCGCTGTTGTGGGTGATGCCGGCGCGCGGGGTGCGGGGGCCTCCGACCACGACATGCACCTTCGCCTTCCTCGCCGCCTTCAGCAGGGGCTCCAGCCGCTCGTCGTCCAGGCGGAGGGCGAGCCGCTGCGCGTCGTCACCGATGGCGTAGCCGCTCAGGAACATCTCGGGGAACGCGACGAGGTCGGCCTCCCTTGCCAGGACGGCCTTCGCCACGGCCTGCACGTTGGCCTCCACGTCGCCGAGCTTCGGCGCGGCGCAGTGGAGGGCCAGCCGGGTGGGCTTCACGGCACGGTCCAAGGGAAGGCGCTACTTGGCCGCTTCGAGCACGGCTTTGGGAAAAAGTCCAGTCCAGGCAGATGAACCCCCTGCCCGGTGGGAAAAAACTCCCTTCCTGGCGCTGTGGCTCGCCCGGCCGCCTGGGCTGGCTCTCTCCTTCTAGGCACGGCTTTGGGAAAAAAGTCCGCCCGCCGCTCTCCTGCCAGACAAGCCCGCCGCCTGTGGGAAAAAAGTCCGGCAACGTCCAAGTCCAGGGCCCGCCTCGCGGCCGCCCGTGCCCGCCCCCGCGGACCCCGCGCCGACCATCCCGAGCGAGGGCCCCGCCCGCTGGGAGGCGGTCATCGTGGCCTTCCTGCGCCGCCACGTCGAGGCCGCGCACGCCAAGGGCCTCGTCGTCGGCGTCTCCGGCGGGCTGGACTCCGCCGTGGTCGCCGCCCTCGCGGTGCGCGCCCTCGGGAGGGAGAGCGTCCTGGCGGTCATGCTGCCGGCGCCCGACTCCAGCCCCGAGGACAAGGAGCACGCCCTGCTCGGCTGCGCGGCGCTGGGCCTCGCACCCCTGGAGCACTCCATCGGACCCATCGTGGCGGGGCTGGAGGCGACCCTGGGCTACGTCCCCGAGCCGCGCGTGCGGGGCAACGCCAAGGCCCGCGCCCGGATGCTCCTGCTCTACGCCGAGGCGCAGAAGCGCGACTTCCTCGTCTGCGGCACCGGCAACAAGTCGGAGGTCCTCACCGGCTACTTCACCAAGCACGGCGACGGCGGCGTCGACCTGCAGCCCATCGGCGACCTCTACAAGACGCAGGTGCGCGAGCTGGCCCGCCACCTCGCCATCCCGGAGCCCATCGTCGGCAAGCCGCCCAGCGCCGGCCTCTACCCCGGCCAGACCGACGAGGCGGACATGGGGCTCACCTACGAGCAGCTCGACGCCGTGCTGCGCAGCATGGAGCTGAACCTGAGCCTCCCGGTCATCGCCCGGCGGACCAAGCTGCCGCTCAAGACGGTGGAGAAGGTCGAGGGGATGGTGCGCCGCACCGAGCACAAGCGCCGCCTGCCGCTCATCCCCAAGCTCAACGTCCGCACCGTCGGCATCGACTGGCGGCGTTCGGTGCATTGGGGCTAGCCCAACGAAACCATGGATTTCCACGGACGACACGGGAAGCTGCTTGTCCGTGCAATCCGTGGTTTGGCGGTCGCTAACGGAACAGCGTCAGCAGGAAGATGGCCTCGCCGGACAGCACCGAGACGGCCCACAGCACCGCGAAGCCGAGCGTGGCGCGCGGCCGCTCGCGCAGCGCGTTGCGGCCCTGCCGGCGCAGCCGGAACGCCTCCGCCGCGAGCGCGACCAGGCCGGCGAACATCAGGAGCGACAGGATGCCGTGGCCCGCCAGCAGCGCCTCCATCGCGGCGCCCACGTGCAGCTCCGGCGCGGGGCTGGCGATGCGGATGGACATGTAGGCGATGTTGACCAGCGCTTCGAAGGCGAGAGTGATGGCCAGCAGGGTGCCGCGGAAGTCGTCGTGCCGCCACGCCCGCCAGAGGACGTAGTAGACGGCGGCGGTGACGGCCAGCTCCGAGACGGCGCTGACGTACGAGAACGCGGGGACGCTGCTCATGCCTCGCCCTCGTCCACCTGCTGCAGGGTGAAGCCCTCCGGGGCCGGGGCGCCGTAGAAGACCGTCACGAAGAGGTCGAACTCCACGTTCAGGCCGGCGCCGACGCCGAGGAAGCAGGGGCCGCCCGCGACGCAGAGGGTGTGCCACGCGTGGCTGTGCGGGTAGACGTTGAACCGGAACGAGGTGGTGTTCTGCGGGACCTCGCCCGCGGTGCCGTCGGGGTAGGAGGCGCCGGGCTCGACGCGGAACGTGAAGGAGTGCTGGCCCTCGAAGCAGCCGTACTGCTCGTAGGTGCCGAGGCCGGTCTGGTTGTGGCTGCCCTGCACGGTGACGCGCAGGCCGTCGAGCAGCGGCTGGGTGGTGTTGAACACCAGGTCGCCCACGATGGTCTTCCAGCCGTCCTGGACGTCGACGGAGATGACCGAGGTGTTGTTGAACCGGCCCAACTCCGGGTGGCCGAGGCCATGCTCGTCGGTGATGAGGCTGTCGCAGCTCGGGCTCAGGATGAGCACCTCCAGGGCGCACTCGAAGGTGCCGCGCAGGTGGAGGGTCTGGTTGAACGGCCCCTGCGGCGGGGTGGCCTCGAGCTGGAAGCGCAGCTCCTGCCGCGCGGCCTCGGGGGTCACTGAGAGGGTCTGCGGGCGGAAGCCGGCGGAGCGTGCGGTGAGGAAGTAGACGTCGGGGCGCAGGTCCTCGAAGCGGAACGCGCCGCCCGCGCCGG
>JBHELM010000105.1:0-2930 GCA_046352715.1 Thermoplasmatota archaeon
GTGTAGCCCTTGGGGAGGTAGCCCTGGATCTTCTTGCTCTTCGTCGGCGATTCCACGATGACGAGTTTGGGCATCCTGGGCTCGGGTCGGCCGACGACGGGTGTGGCGGAAAAGCCTTCGCGTGGGTGGCTGGACGCCTCACCCCCCGTAGGGGGGTGCGCCCGTCTGCGGGGTCGCGGAGGGGCTGCGAACCGGGGCGAAACGCCGCTCGGTCCGCTCTGCCGAACGGCCGGGGGATGCTGCGTGCCAAGGTCGGCGGCTTCTTCCGCCCGCGCCCGCTCGCCATCGTGTGCCTGCCGCCCACTGCCCGCAGTGCGCCGCCTACGAGGGGCGTGTCATGGGGCGCGCGCCCGGCGAGACGCTGCCCGCCGACGTGGTGCCGTGCGCCGCCTTCGCCATGTCCGATGGTTTCCGCGACTGGGCTGTTGCGCAGATGCGCAAGGAGGTCGGCGCGCAGATCTCGGGCGCGGGCCTCGACCGCATGGCGATGGTGAAGGCCCCAGGCCGCCCGCCAGCGGGGCTGGAGCCGGAGCGCTAGCCCAGCAGCTTGACGAGCAGGTAGAGGCCGAACATCCCGAGGGCCACGTAGAGGGCGAGGCGGGCCATGCTGACCTTCCTGGGCGGCATCCGTGTCTCCACGGTCGCCTCGTGCTCGATGGGCTTGGGGGGCGGCAGCGGCGGGCGCGGGCCGGTGGGCGCGGCGTCCGTGGAGTCGAGCCAGGAGAACTTCCCCGGGCCGGGGCGGGGAGTGGGCGGCTCCGGCATCTCGGTGGGGTGCCAGGCTGCGGGCGCCGGCTCCTCCTTCACCACCTGCTCGACCTCCAGCAGGCCGGGGGGGCCGTCGGCGGGGCCGGCGCGACCGGACGCAGGCCACGGGTGCGCCGCGAGGTCCTTCTCCAGCGGGTTGGCGAGCGCGGGGCCGGGCAGCTTCGGCGCCGGGTGGTCGAGGCTCTCCTCCTCCAGCAGGACGACGGTGAGCTGGGCGGCGATGCGGCGGATCTCCGCGTTGGCGGCGGGGGTGGCGAGGACGGGGGTGGCGCCGATGTCGCGGGCGATAGTGCGGACGCGGGCCACCTCGGCGGCGTCGACGCCCGCGGCGTCGCCGAAGCTCACGAGGAGGGCGCCGAGCGGGCCCTCGGCGACCATCTCCAGGGTGTAGACGTTGTGCGAGGCGCCGCGCACCTTGACGCCCTCGCGCACCTCGTAGCCCCGGCTGCGGTAGAACTCGCCCACCCGGGACCTGAACACGCCCCCTTCGAAGACGACCCCCGATAAACCGGTTTCGAAGCCCGCGCGCCCAACCCCCAATCTTAAGCGCTGCACCTGGGGTGCGCGGCGCGCATGGCGGAGGACGCGTGGGACCTGGGAGCCATCACGGCCAAGTGGCAGGAGCGCTGGTGGAGCGCCGGCGTGCAGCACGCGGAGCGGCCGGCGGACGCCTCCGGGACCGCCGGCCCTGAGGGCCCGCGGTCGAACGCGGGCTCCTCGCTTCGCTCGAAGCCCACGTTCTTCATCCACTTCGCCTACCCTGGCATCTCGGGCTTCCTGCACGTCGGCCACATGCGGGGCTTCACCTACACCGACGTCTTCGCGCGCTACAAGCGGATGACCGGCCACCAGGTGCTGTTTCCCGCCGGCTTCCACGCCTCCGGCATCCCCGCCGTGGCGTTCGCGGCCGAGGTGAAGCGCGGCGAGAAGACGGAGTACCTGCGCAGCAACGGCTACGACGGGCCCGTCGAGGCGCTCGCGGAGCCGCGCGCCGTGGTGGACTACTTCGCCAAGGTCTACACGAACGACTACTGGAAGAAGTTCGGCTTCCTCATCGACGAGCGGCGCAACTGCACCACCATCGACCCCGCCTACGGCCGCTTCATCCAGTGGCAGTTCCGCGCGCTGGCGGCCAAGGGGCTCCTAATCCAGAAGCCGCACTACGCGCCCTACTGCCCCGTCGCCGGCCCCGTCGCGGTGGACAAGTCGGAGACCGACATCAAGCAGGGCGGCTCCGCCGAGGTGCTGGAGTTCGTGGCGCTCAAATTCCGCCTCCCCGCCGGCACCGTCCACGCCGAGCCGGTGGTGCTGCCGTGCGCGACCCTGCGGCCGGAGACGGTGTTCGGCTGCACCAACGTCTGGGTCCACCCCGACCAGGAGTACCATCTCGTGCGCGTCTGGCAGGACGGCACCGTGGCGGACACGGACCCCACCGAGGTCTGGGCCGTCTCCGCGCGCGGCGTCGTCAAGCTGGAGTGGCAGTTCGAGCGCGCCGAGCCGCTGGGCCAGAAGGTGGCGAGCCGCCAGTTCATCGGCGAGATGGTGACGGCGCCGGTGACGGGGAAGAAGGTGCCCGTCGTCGCCGGCTCGTTCGTCGACCCGCAGATCGCCACCGGCGTCGTCATGTCGGTGCCGGGCCACGCGCCCTTCGACTACGCCGCCTACCGCGAGGCGGGGCTGCTGCAGACGCTGGGTCCGCCGCCGGTCATCGTCCAGGTCGAGGGGCACAAGGGCGTCCCCGCCGAGGAGGCGTGCAGGCGGCACGGGGTCACGAACCAGGGCGACCGCGCCGGGCTGGAGGCGGCCACCGAGGAGCTCTACGCGGACGAGTTCAACAAGGGCGTCCTCAGCGACGCCTGCGGCCCCTACGCCGGCAAGCGCGTCAAGGCCGTGAAGGACCACATCAAGGCGGACTTCGTTGCGCAGGATGCGGCCGGCGCCCTGGGCGACGAAGTCCGCCTTGATCTGGTCCTTGACGCCCTTGATGCGCTTGCCCGCGTAGGGCCCGCACGCCTCCGTCAGCACGCCCTTGTTGAACTCGTCCGAGTAGAGTTCCTCCGTGGCGGCCTCGAGCTGGGCGCGGTCGCCTTGGTCGGCCACCTTGTGGCGCTTGCAAGCCTCCTCCGCGGGGATGCCTTTCTGCCCCTCGACCTGCACGATGA
>JBHELM010000106.1:0-4572 GCA_046352715.1 Thermoplasmatota archaeon
GGTGACGGTGGCAACGGTGGCAGCTCGGGCCCTGGCCGTTCGCAAGGAGGCGCGGGCGGGGACAGCTACGCCTTGGGTGGCAAGGGCGGTGACGCGAGTGGACAAACCGGTAGACCTGGGCACGGCGGTGCGGGAGGCTCCGGGGGCGTTGGCACCTACGGCGAGTGCGCGCCTGGGAGCACGACCATCTGCTTCGACCCAGCCGGAGCCCAAGGATGTGGCGGGCAGTCCGGCAACATCGGCGTTGTCCACCTGGAAGGCGGACCGGGAGGACACAATCTCCTGATTGGCGGGGCAAACGAACTCTTTAACGGCCCCGACGGAAATCCGCCAGGCGCCACGAACGGGCTCGACCTGCCTGTGCAGGCCCCGCCCCAGACTTACGGACCCCCAGGCGGCGGCAGCACCCGCTCGCCACCTTGCCCAACGTCATGAACCAGACCATTCCGCGGTTGGGATTGCTCCTCTGCCCCCTTCTCCTAGCCCTCTTCCTGTCCGGATGCACGAACACAACCTCTACGGGGACCGGCACTACCTCCCCTGGTCCTGTACTCCGCACCCTCACACTTCCCCCTCCCCCATTCCCGGTCCAGGGCTTTGTCTCGGTGGACGGCGCGGAACCCCGCGTCGTCGCATATGGGTTAGCGAACACCCTGCTTCAGGTTGGCGTGTTCGAGAACCGGACGCGCCAATGGGACGTTGCTCAAGTCGCGCCTGTGCCGCGATCGGTCCTCGCGGCACATGCAACCGAGCTTGACCATCCCGGCAGGTTCGGACTGCTTCTCACCACCAACGATCTGCCGCAGGGAGTGTCCGGCACAGACTGGATCACCCACGACGAAGGGGGGTGGCACATTGAGGACCGCCCTGCCCGTTGGCTGCTTCAGGGTGCGAAGGGCATCGCGCAGGTGGGTCAGCAAACGTTCGCTCTGGTCGGCTTGGCAACCAACGACCTGTGGCGCCTGGACCCTGGAGCGGGATGGCAGAAGGAACCCTCGATTCCTGGTGGCTTCGGAGGCGTCCTCTCGGGCAACAGCACGCACCTACATCTCTGCGTGATGGACCAGCAGTCCAACGTCGTCTTCCTGTCGCGCACCCCGCAGGAAATTGCATACCAGCAGCGTATCCTTCACCAAGCGGCCCAGCCGGGGGTTGGTTCCGTTCAATGCGTCCTTGCATCCCAAGATGCCCAGGCGCCGAGCGTGGCTTGGTTCGCCCCACTCGTCTCTCCCGGCGTGGCAGTTGACCAAAACCTGTATGCTGTTGACCTTCGGCAGCCGAGCTTGGAAGTGCAGAACTTAGGGCCAGGCAGCCCTTTGGCCATGGCTGCGGGCAAGGCAGGTTTGTTCCTGCTTGCCAAGCCCGTCCAAGCGAACGAAGCAGAACACCTGTGGCATGAGGTCGCGGGCCAGTGGGAACCTTGCCCTCCGAAGTCTGTTGAAGACGCGACGGGTCAGAGGGGGCAACTGGCTCTTGTTCGGTGGGGTGCCGAAGCCGCGTTGGCCGGTTCCGCCATTTTCCCCCGCCCACAAGGGAATGTGACCGTACAGCCGCTCACGCGCTCGATGGACTGCCTCTAGCTAGGCCAAGAAGCGCTGTGACCCGCCGGGGTGCATCTCTGGCGGCGTTTCCGGCGGACCCGGTGGCACCGGGGGACAAGGCAAGGCTAGCGATGCCAAGGGCGGCGACGGTGGCACAGGCTACTGCGGTCCCGGCGGTGCGGGTGGCGATGCTATCTCGGTGGGCCAGGGTGGCGCTGGCGGCGCTGGCGGAGACGGCCAACCCGCTGGACCGGCCGGGGTCGCCGGCGAAAGCGTCAGCGGCGCCCAGGTTGCTGGACAGGCGGGTTTCGGCCTCAACCTCTGCTAGTTGTCCGGCTTTATCCCCTTCGCCTCCTTCTTCTTTATCCTCCCAAATGGGCTTCGCGGTGATTGAAGATGGCTTCCAGAACGCGCATTGCAGTTCTTTCTTGGGCTCTTTGCGCCCTTGTGCTTTTTGCCCCAAGCGCGACTGCCGCAGCCGCCCCTGACGCTTCGCCGCAAGTCATCCGCAACCTTGTGGCAACAGCAGGGGAACCCATCGTCGTCCATGCCGTGGGGCCACTCACAGTTGAAGGTGTGCTGCAAACACTCCTCGCGCCAGGACCGGGGACATCCGGCCCGGGAATCCTCCTTCAGTCTGACAGCCTCCTCACGCTTGCGGCCGGGACGCACATCATCGCGGCCTGGGGAACCGATGGCGCCGCCAGCATCGCCTTTGGGGCCGCGGAGGGGATGGAGGGGGGGTCCGGCGGAAGCATCGTCCTCCAAGCTCCCCGGATTGTCGTTGCGGCGGGCGTCGTCCTTCAGCCTGGCTCGGGTGGGCACGGCGGAGCGGCCACGGCCACCGGGATTCCAGATGCCCATGCCGTCGGCGGGTCCGGCGGCAACGCAGGCGTCGCCACTCTTGAGGGATGGCTCTTGGGTTCGCCCACCATCCTCCGGGCGCACGGAGGGAACGGAGGGGAGGCGCTTGCCGTCGGCCGTGACTCCAACGCGTGCAGCGGCGCAGACGGCGCACCGGCCCGCGAGCAAGGCGCCAACGCGACCGTCGGCGGCCCCGGCGGCAACGCATACGCCCGGGCCGGGGACGGAGCGTGCGGGGCATGGAACGGCACTGGCGGAAAGGGGGGAGACGCCGTCGCCTACGGCGGCAACGGAGGCATCTCCACGCAAGGCACGGGAGGAGCGGGCGGGAACGCGACCGCCTTGGGTGGGCACGGCGGCGATGGGGTCGACGCCTGCTTCCAGAGCCAGGAAGAAGCGGCGAGCCATGGTTATCCGGCGGCTGGCAACGGTGGGGCAGGGGGGAACGTCACCGCCAAGGCTGGCAACGGCGGCCTTGGCCAAATCGGCGGGAAAGGTGGGGACGCCTTCGCAGAATCACGCGGGGGAAAGGGAGGCAAAGGAACCTTCCTGAACACAGTTCAAGGGCCGTTGGGCCATCGTGAAGGGAAGGTCTTGGACCGCAGCGGCGACGGCGGCAACGCAGGCTCAACCTACGTCAAGGCAGGGGACGGCGGCACCGGATTGACCTTCGGCGGCCCAGGCGGGTCCGCCAGGGGCGACATCTACGGCGGCAGCGGGGAGGTTCCCTGTCTGCTCGCCCAGGGTGGATACCCGATTCCAAGCATCGGCGCAGCGGCCTTCGTGCTGCTGCTGGCGATGGCTGCCATGCGGCGCCTTGAACAGGCCGCCTAAAAACAGAGGAGGCACGCGCACGAAGTCACCGGCATCCCGGGGACCCCGGCACCCGAATCCCTAAAACAGCCCTCCCGCCGTGCGCGGCCCATGCGCGCCGCCTTCCCCCTGGCCCTCGGGGCCCTCCTGCTCTCCGGCTGCTTCGGCGCTGGGACCACCAGCACGACCCCCTCCACCGAGGGCCCCGCCCCGATGCACGCCTTCGCTTTCAGCGCGACGCAGGTGGACGCCACGCTGGACGTGTCCGAGCCCAGCATCCTCTCCGACCCCGCCGGCACCCTCTGGATCGCGGGGCCAACTGGCTTCGCCAAGACCATCGTCGAGAAGGACCCCTCCTCCGCCGAGCACGACAGCGCCCTGCTCAAGTCCACCGACCACGGCGCGACCTGGACCAACGTGCAGCAGGTCCCCATGTACGGCCGCGACGCCTGCCCCGGCGGCGGCGACTCCGACCTCTCCTCGGCTCCCGACGGCGCCGTTTTCCTCATCGACCTCAACCTCGCCAACGCGCCCGTGGACGTGAGCTACGACGGCGGCCAGACCTGGCTGTTCAACTGCCACTCCTCGATCCAGCCCGGCATCGACCGGCAGTGGATCGCAAGCACGTCCGACTACGTCTGGGTCTCGGTCAACGGCCTCACGGGTTCGCCCATCGTGTACCGCGCGGACCGCCACCTCGTCCCCGGCGCCGAGGGCGCACCGGCCGACACGAGCCTCATCTTCGGCGCACCCGTCACCGTCCAGCAGGGCGGCGCGATCGTCGCGGACCAGAAGACGGGCACGGTGTACCTGGCCGGCTCGGGCGCCACGATGGAGTACAGCACCGATGCGGGCATGACGTTCAAGTCCGTCAACACGGGCCTCGCGGACGACGGCGTGGACCTCTCGGGCTCCTTCATCAGCATCGCCATCGACCTCGCGGGCAACGTCTTCGTGGCGGGCTCCGGCTCCGAGGGCATCGTCGTCTCGGGCTCAGCGGACCACGGCCTCACCTGGACCCACGCGGCGAAGTTCAAGCCATACCACACGCCGGCCCCGAAGGAGAAGGACTCGCCATACGCGGACGCCGAGTACAGTTTCGCCTGGGTCGCAGCGGGCGGCAACGGTACCGTCGGCTTCGCCTGGTACGGCTGGCCCTCCGCCAACGAGACCGGCGCCTACAAGATGCCCGCCGCCGGCTACTACGTCTTCGCAGGGCAATCCACGGACATCCTGCAGAAGGGCGAGGAGGCCACCGCGGTCTACGCCCGCGTGAGCCCCACCCCCATCACGACGAAGCGCCTGTGCACGGGCATCAGCCTGCCCGACTTCACGCAGTGCGACCAGGCCGACC
>JBHELM010000107.1:0-6325 GCA_046352715.1 Thermoplasmatota archaeon
TTGACCTGGTAGCCGTCGGGGACCAGGGGACTGTAGAAGTAGTGCAGGTAGTAGCGCGTGCCCATCACGAACTCCTGGATGGTGTAGGGCTGGCCTTCCTGGATGTGGCGCTTGAAGTCGTGGTAGCTCTTGGCGATGAAGAAGCCGCGGCCGCCCTTGGCGCCGTGGTACTTCACGATGACCGGCTCCACGATGTCCTTGGGGTCCTCGACCTTGCGCGGCATGCGGATGCCGGCCGCCTCGAGCCACTCGCGCTGCTTGTCGCGGTTGGACTCCCAGTGCAGGACGTCGCGGTTGCCATAGATGGGGAGCCCGACGTTGATGTAGTTGTCCGGCCCCAGGTACTCCACCAGGCTGCCGTGCGGGACGAGGATGGTGTTCTCGGCGCGCAACTCCTCCGCGAGGCCGAGCAGGTCCTGGTAGCGGGGCAGCTTGAGGATGCGGTCCGGCCGGGCGCGCGGGAAGGCGTCGTAGTAGCGCACGTCGCGGTCGCCGGCGGCGATGGCGAGGGTGCGCAGCCCCTCCGCCTTGGCGCCGTGGAAGATCTGGAGGCTGGAGTGGCTCACCGCCGTCGCGAGGGTGAGGTCCCGGGGGTCGTACCCCTTGAGCCACCGCGCGAGGTCCTGTCCCATGCCGCCGCGAGTTGGCGCCGGCCTATGAGGGTTGCCGTCAGCGGGGTGCTGGCGGATCAGTAGGCGACGGTGACCTGGAGGTCGTAGTGCGCCACGGCGGCCTTCCACTCCAGGTGGAGCGTCCAGTCGCCGGCCAGCTGCGCCATGCCGCCCTCGACGTCCTGGCCGTCGAAGCAGACGATGCACGCGGAGCCGCCGCCGACGGAGCTCTGCACGTAGGTGGCGCTGCCGCCCCCCTCGTACGCCGTGCGGTCGGGCCCGCCGGTGAGCGAGTAGAGGAGACCCACGGTCTCCGCGACGGGGGCGCCCTTCGGCCCGATGGCGGCCACGTCGACGGTCAGCACGCGCACGCCGGGGCCGACCTTCCAGGTGTAGTCCTTGCTGCCCCCCTGCGCCATGTCGACACTGTCCTTCAGGTCGACCGGGTCGGCTGCGGCGCCGCCGGCGTGGGGCAGGCCTGCGGGTCGGGCTGCGCCTGCTGGCACGGGTCGGCGGGGGCTGGGGGCGGCTGCGCGCAGCCGGCGAGAGGAACCAAAAGCAGCAAGGCCAGAAGCAGAAGAGGTCTACCCATGCGTGCCAAGCCGCGCAACTGCCACTTCACGATTGCCGTCGCCATGTCGAAGCGGTGTAGCTTCTCACCCACGGCGCAGGGGGCGCGGCGCCATCGCCTTTAGCCAGGCCGCCTTCGCAGCGCCGTGGCAGGCGTCCCGGAGGCGAAACGGGCGATGCGGGCGGAGGTGCGGGCCCGCCTGCTCGCGTTGCCGCCGGCCACCCGCGCCCTGGAGGAGGAGCTGGTCACGGCCGCCCTCCAGGACACCCCCGAGTGGCGGGCGGCGCGCACGGTCTTCCTCTACCGCAGCGTCCCGCCGGAACTGTCCACCGTTGGCTTGGTCAACGCGGCGTGGCGCACCGGCAAGCGCGTGCTGTTCCCTCGCGTCGCGGGCGACCGGATGACGCTGCACGCGGTGTCCGGCTGGAGCGGCTTCGAGGCGGGGCCGCTCCACATCCCGCAGCCGCCCGCCGGGTCCGCCGTGCCCCCCGCGGAAGTGGACCTCACCGTCGTCCCGGGCGTGGCGTGGGACCGGCAGGGGGGGAGGCTGGGGCGCGGCGGCGGCCATTACGACCGGCTGCTCCCCAGTCTGCGGCTGGCGTGGGGAGTCGGCTTCTCCGTGCAGCTTGTGCCCACCGTGCCACGGGAGGCGCACGACCAGGCGATCCACCGGACCTGGATTTGGACAGGCCATGATTTCCTCTAGAAACATGAACATGTTCACATCCAGTTGATTTGTTCGGCCATTGCCGGAGCGCATCCCATGTGGTTTCGCCGGCTGCCGTTGTCACAAGCGTCGTGCTTATTGGGCCCCCGCCGTGTGGAAGGCTCCGGTGAAATCGGATGCCTGAGCACAACCCCATGCAGAGCCTCCTCCGACGCCACCTGGGCATGGACGCCTTTGCCCTGGACGGCGACGACACGGAGCTGGCGGAGTCCTGGCAGGACCGGCCCCGCCGCCCGAAGGGCGTGGACGTGGAGATCACCGAGCGCCACGCCTGAGCCAGGCACTACCGCGCGTAGGTCCCCATCACGTCCGCCTGCGCCAGGACGTGGCCCTGGAGCGTGCGCCGCAACTCCTCGACGGTCGCCTTGACGGGCAGGCCAAGCTTGCCGTCGACGGCGTAGAGCGTGAAGACGTAGCGATGCGTCCCCGAGGGCGGGCAGGGGCCGTGGTAGCCGGTCTTGCGGTTGCTCGTCACGCCTTCGGTGGCCCCGCGCCGCGCCGCCGACTCGCCCTCGCCCAGCCCCGCCACCGCGGCGGGCAGGTCCCAGAAGGTCCAGTGCGTCCACGTGCCGCGCGGCGCGTCGGGGTCGTCCAGGATGAGGGCGAGGGTCTTGGCCCCCGGCGGCACCCCGCTCCACTCCAAGGGCGGAGACGTGTCCGCGCCGGAGCAGGTGAAGGCCGCCGGGATGGGCCCGTTGGGCTCGAAGGCCGGCGAGAAGACGCGCACGCCGGGGCAACGGAGCCGGCGACTTAGGCCAACCGGTGGCCCATGCCCTTCAAGTGCGCGGCTCCCGGGTACTTAGCACTCGCTGTGCACCTGCAGCCACACGCCGCCGAGGACGCCGTCGGCCTCCACGGTGAGGTGCCACAGGCCGTGCGACAGGCCCGTCACGTCGTCGCCCTGGTAGTCGATGGCGTTGTAGCTGAAGGGCAGCCCCATGCCGCTGTCGTCGGCGCTGGCCACCGTGTCGCCGTCGCCGTCGGTGAGCCGCACGTGCAGGCCGCCGCCGAAGGGCGTCCACATCCCGCTTGCCTCGAACCGCACGGTCAGGTTCTGGGTGCCGGTGCCGACCTCCCACGCCCACTCCAGGCTGGCGGGCCCCTCGACCTCCTCCTGGGCCTCGAGGTCGACGCCGCAGGTCTGCGCGGGCGCGGCCCCCTCGGGCTCGGCCTCTTCCGGCTGGGGCGGCGGGGGCGGGGCGGTCTCGTTGTCTGCGGGCGGCGCCGTCTCGTTGCCGTCCGTGGCGTTGCCCTCGGGGCAGGCGCCGATGCAGACCGGGCCCAGGTCGATGCTGGAGCCGTCGCCGCCCTGCGGGGAGGCGAGCGATGGGAGGGAGGTGGGGGCGACCAGCAGGCCGGCAGTGGCCGTGGACGCAGCAAGCACTAGGGATGAAACCAGCGTGGCCAGGTTCATGGAGCGGGAACCGCCTGGCGGGCAATATAAGGAACCTAGCGGCGTCGTGAAATTTCAGCGTGGAACGGCGAACCACAGATTCCGCAGAAACGCTTGGAGCCTTTCTGGCCACAAGCAATTTTCACAGATGTTTTCTGGTGCGCGCCAGGAAAGCATCTGTGAAATTCCCACTCAATCAGGAAAGCCCTGAGGTCATCTGTGGAATCTGTGTTTTGGGAGCGAGGAGGGCTACTCCACGATGAAGACGGCGTGCATCCCGAGGGCGTCGTGGGTGGGGCTGGTGCGCACCTCGCAGATGATGCGGAAGGTCCCCTTCTCAGAGGCGGTGAAGTGGTCCTTGCCCTTGTAGTGGGTCGTCTCGGTCTGGCCAGCGGGGACCTCGTGCTCGATGGTCTCCTTGACGCCGTCGCCGTCCCCGTCGTAGTCCAGGAGAGCGACGTCGTGGAAGTTGTCGTTGGTGGGCTTTGCGGGGCCGTTGTAGTCCCGGTTCGGGTCGTCGTGGTTGGTGATGACGAAGCGCACCTTGTCGCCCTGGTGGACGCGAATCTCGCCGGGGCGCATGTACTGCGTGCCGTCGTCGTTCCAGCCGATGTCGATGGCAAACGTCCGGACGCTGTCGCCGGAGCAGCCGGCCAAGGCGAGGGCGGCCAGCGGCAAGGCAGCCAGGAGATGGCGCATGGGCCTGCCAGGAGAGGGACGGGGAAAAACGCAACTGTCGACAACTGCGGAAGGGCCAAATGGGGCGGCCCGGCTGGCGGTGCGATGCGTCCCCTCCCCGTCGCTGCGCTCCTGGCCCTCTCCGCCCTCGCCGGCTGCGCCGCGACCGACACCGCGACGAGCACGAGCCAGGCGCCCGCCGCTGCCGGGGAGGATTTCGACGCGCTGGCCGTCGGCGGCAAGCCCACGGGCTGGACCGTCCACAAGGGCGCCTGGGGCGCCGCGGGGAACGGCACCGACAAGGCCCACCCGCTCGTCCTGCGCGGCGCGGGCGAGGCCGAGCCGGGCTTGGGCTCCATCGTGGCGCCGCTCTCCGCCGCCGACTTCGAGGCGTCGGTGGCGTTCAAGATGATGTCCGGGGAGCACCCGCAGGGCGCGGGCCTAGTCTTCCACTTCCAGGACGACGACAACTACCAGATCATCCGCTACAGCATCACCGAGAACGGCTGGCACCTGTTCACCGTCATCGACGGCAACCGGCAGAAGCAGGGTGCCGCCTCCGTGGCGGACGAGACCCACCCCGAGGCGAACCAGTGGGTCGGCTTCCGCATGGAGTCCAACGGCGGCCACGTCCTCGCCTTCGACGGCGCCACCAAGGTCATCGACTACCAGCTCCCGGCGGGAGCGGCCCTGCGCGGCGGCCTCGGGCCGTTCGTGCGCGGCGACACCGTGGCCGTGTTCGACGACTTCACGGCCAACACCATCTAGCCACCCCGGCTAGCCCCAGGCCAGTGGCCGGTGCAGGTGGCGCCGCGCCATCACGGGCACCTCGTGCCAGCCCAGTGCCACGCTTCGCGGCTCCGCGACGACCCCGGTGGCCCCCTCCGGCGCCTTGGTCCCGCAGTGGCGGCAGCGGTGGCCCGCCCCCTTGCCCAGGCTCGGCATGGAGCGGCCGCACTCCGGGCACTTGGGGTTCTGCCGCTCGCCGTAGGCCGCGAGGGAGACGACGTTGAGCTTCTCCAGGTTCACGGTGCCCTCCTGCCATGCGCCCACCGCGTCCACCAGGTCGCCGGGCCGCAGGGCGCGCACCGCGTCGCGGAAGGCGTGCGTCGGCTCGAAGGCCGCGGCGCGGAACTCCTGGCCAGCGGCGTCGCGCAGCGGGACGAAGACGTGGCCCCCGCGCCGGCTGTCCGGCATCCCCGCCACCTCGGCCGCGACCTGCACCGTCCCCCAATCCGGCGCATCCGCCACCGCCGCGACGGGGGTGACGTGGTCGCCGCTGGCGTGGTTCGTCGCCCACAGCAGCCAGCCGTCGATGGGCTCCGCGGCGGCGAAGGGCAGCGTGTTGGTCGCCGAATGGACCAGCGCCTCCGGGTCGCGCCCGCGCAGGCCCAGCAGCACCGGGTCTGGGGTGTGCGGGACGCAGGCGAGGCGGCCGTTCTCCGCGTCGAAGGTGTGGAACGTCGCGCCCGTGCCGTCGAGGCCCTGCAACGGCTCGGCGTGGACCTGCCGCTCCGTCCCCCAGTGCGCCGGCTCGCGGTAGGCGATGAACTCGAAGCTCGACGGGGGGCCGGGCCACGCCGCCGCGCCGAGGCAGCCGGCCAGCGCACGCTGCGAATCGGCGGCCTTGTGCGGCGCCCCCAGGGCCGTGAGGGCGGCGCGGGCGTCGTCGGCGTGGACGCGGGTCCGCACCGCCTGCCAGTAGGCGGCCGACGGCGGCGCCTCGCCGAACAGGGCGACCCCCGGCTCGGCCTCCTCCTGCGCCTCCGCCGCCAGCACCCTCCACACGCGGTCGAGAATGTCCTGCGTGGCCGCCGGGCGGGGGCCATCAGGGAACGCCAGCACCTCGCGGCCGCGCAGCTCACCCACCCGCACGCTCGGCCCCTGCGGCTTGGCCAGCGGCAGCACGACGGCGCCGTTGCCGCGCGTCTTCCACGGCACGTTGGGGTTGAGGCGGACCAGCCGCGGCAGCCCCGCGAGCGCCAGGTCCGGCAACTCCAGCAGGACCCGGAACGCGAGGTGCGTCGTGCAGCCCCCCTCCGGGCCGTCGGTGTCGTCGAAGGCCAGCAGCACAGGCGCCCCCACCGCGGAATCTGACTTGGAGGTTGCCAAGAAGACTCGGCGCTTGGGACGCCGATTTTGCTTGGCTTTTGGAGGTTTTTTTTAGTTTTGGAACAGCATGCATCCCCGGCGGCTGCCGGCGCCGGACCGGGGAAAGAATGGTCATCCAAGAAGGGGCAAGTCCAGGCATTGGCCGAAATCCCTCCAAGTCCTGCCAGTGCCAGCCACCGGTGGCGCGGGCCGTGGGCGGAAAGCCTTCAACGAGCCCCCGCCTGGCGAGGGCG
>JBHELM010000108.1:0-8392 GCA_046352715.1 Thermoplasmatota archaeon
CATGAAGACGGCGCGCACGGTCGGGTTGATGCCGGTGGTGAACATGTGGTGCGCCCACACCAGGAAGCCGACGATGGCGATGCCCAGCATGGCGTAGGCCATCGAGGTGTAGCCGAAGACGGGGCGGCGGCTGAACTTGGGGATGACCTCGTTCAGCACACCCATCAGCGGCAGGATGAGGACGTAGACCTCGGGGTGGCCGAAGAACCAGAAGAGGTGCTGGTAGAGGATGGGCTCCGCGCCGGTGCCCGCCCCGGTGAAGAAGTGGGTGCCGAAGTCGCGGTCGAACAGCAGCATCAGGAACGCCGCCGTCACCACGGGGAGCGAGAAGACCAGCAGGACGGAGGTGGCGAGCTGCGCCCACACGAAGAGGGGCATGTTGTGCAGCGTCACGCCGGGGCCGCGCATCTTGAAGATGGTGACCAGGAAGTTGACGCTGCCCAGCGTCGAGGCCATGCCGAGCAGGATGAGCGCGAACAGCCACATGTCCAGGCCGAGGCCGGCGACGTCGCCGACGCCGAAGGTGGTGGAGAGCGGCGGGTAGCCGACCCAGGTGACGTTGACGAGGGTGACGCCCTTCATCACCATGGGGAGGTAGAGCAGGAGGCCGGCGGGCGGGATGAGCCAGAAGGAGAGGGCGTTGACGCGCGGGAACGCCATGTCCTTGGCCTTGATCATGATGGGCACGAAGTAGTTGCCCAGTCCGGCGAGGGCCGGCATGATCCACAGGAACACCATCGTGGTGCCGTGCAGCGAGAACAGCTCGTTGAACTGCTCCCCCGTCACGACGCCCATCCCGGGCTTGAACAGCTCCATGCGGATGAAGAGCGCCGCGAGCCCCCCCAGGACGAAGAAGATGAACGCGGCCCAGAGGTACATCAGGCCGATCTCCTTGTGGTCGGTGGTGGTGAGCCACCGCATCAGGCCCTTGCGCTTGTGGGCGGTCTGCGCCATCACGAACTCGGCGGCGGCCATGCTCGTGCCGGCCACTGGGGGGGCCTACAAAACGGTGTTGGGAGAGCGCCAGGAGGCCATCGGTCGTTCCGGGGCCGTCCCAGGGCAAACGTTTGCTCCGGCGGCCCGCGGATTGTGGGTCAACGTGCGCGAAGGCCACAGGCGATGGACGGTCGCGGCTGTGGGCGAACACAGATTATGCGGGCCAGGTGGCCCGTGTAACGCTTTGGCGGCCCTTTTGCCGCTTTCCCCAGGGGGTCCGACCTCCTCTATCCTTTAAAAGTCAGCGCGAGCGCCCCATCCCTGCCGGGGCTTGGTGCGGATTGCGCGGTGTGCTGGTTCGGGGGAGTTGTAGGCCGTCCTTGTTGGGCAGCCGACATCCAAGCCCAGGAGGGACGACTGGCTGCCGCGCAGGTTTTCGAGGGTAGAGTCTCTCTCAAACGTCGTGTATGCGAACCTACCCCCAAGGCCGTGCAGGAAACCTGCGCAACAGGAGGCCGCCCCCCATCCAACGGGGCTGCAAATCGTGTTCAAGCGCGCAGTTGGCGGGAAACTGCGCGCCAGGCGAGTTTGGCCCGCCGTGGGCGCCGTTTGGCAGCCCGGGTCTTGCGGCTGGTGGTCTGGCGGGCGGAAGCCAACGTGAAGCCACGCGCCAGCAGCCACCGGACATGGTCTCCCGTGCGGCGCAGCTCTGGCCCCGTGCGGTCGCGTCGAAGGCTCCGCCGCAGCTCCAGCGTGGCCGGTAGGGGCCGGCGGCCGGGCAGGCCGACCTCGACCGGTTTGGCTGGCCACACGCGTCGCCCCGTCCAGGTCGGTGGAAGGACACCACGGGCAAGCCGCCATGGCCGGGACGCAGGATGCCCTGCGGCAGCTTGACGTCAACGCCTGAGCCGAGGCGGGTGCGCCGAGCCATGCGGAGGCAACCGGCGTTCGGGTACAATGTGCCGCGTGTCGGTCGAGCGCGGGACTCCGCGGTCGCAAGCGTCGGGTCTCAACCCGGTGGCTGGATTTGGGCGGTTCTGGGCAGCTCCAGTGAAGGCCAGCGCCCAAAATGTGCCCAGTTGGCGCCCAAGTGGCCCGGTTTTGGCTCTGGGCGGGGGTGTCAAGCTCTCGTATACGTGGACCCTGTTTGTGTGTGCCCAAACGCCCAAATCGGTGTGCCAACAGGAGGAAAACTTGTGGGCACCAGAGCGCCCAAACCGCGCCCAGAACCATCTACTTGGACATGAGTCGCAGGGGCCCAGAACGGCCGACCCGGTTCCATGGGGGCTCCCACTGACCCCGCAAGGGCGGATTCGCGGGTGCCGAGGTGCCCCAGAAACTGGTCAAGCCTTGAGTGGCCGGCCAAGGATTCTCTTTGCTTCCCGACTCACGATGTGAAGCGCCGTGTGGCGAGCCTTCGGTGCACCGGTGGCCAGGATGGCTAGATATTCTTGGCGTGGCCGAACCACCTGGGCGACCGCATCGCCCTGTAGAGCCTCGCGCAGCCGAACAGTTTCTGGATTCGGCTTCCGGCCGCCCGAGCCAGGCTTTGTCCGCCAGGCAGTGCGCGGGTCTCGGACCGAGGGCGCAACCGCCTTCGGGACAGTGTCCTTGACCTCAACCGGAGTTCGCGTGGCGAGGGGCGGGAGCAGTAAGAGGGCACGCAGTTCACGGCGCACGATGTTGCCGGCTGCGCTGAGCGACGTGCCGGTCCGTTCCTTCAGCCAAACGAGGTAGTCAGCAGGCTCCCGCAGTCGACCGGCGGCAAGGTCCGCTGCGAGGAGTTCTCGCAGCGCGACCGTCGTCGCTTTTGCTCTGGTCGCGTTGCGAGGCACATCTGGTTGGGCACTCGTCGATTTCGTCGGGCTGCCTGCGTGATGCGCGATGCTGGCTTTGCTTGTCACGGCCGGGAGTCCCCTCTGCAAAGGCAGTGGCACCTTTGGGCGAGGAGAGGGCCGCGGGGCCGCAGGCACTCCCAAGGCACGCAGGCACTGGCGCACGGTTTCCCGCGCGGAGGCTTTGCCCCGGCCGCTTTTCTCCTGGAGCCAACTTCCATATTCTCCCGTTCTGCGCAGGCGGCCCGCCGCCAGATCCTCTGCTAGCATCCGGCGTAGCTCGACGGTCGCTGGGGGTGCTTCGTTCCTCCGCCTCGCGGGCACCGCTGGCCTCGCCTCCGGCGCCAGAGCCGCCTGGGTTTGCGGGACGTTTGTGCCTGGCCCAGGCGTCGAGGTCTTGCGGAGCCACTGGAACTCTCGCAGAACCATCTGCATCGCCGCCTTCGGGCGTCGCGCAGTCTTGGTCTGCAGCCAGCGGCTGTACTCCGAGGGTCTGCGAAGGCGGCCTGCGGCGCGGTCCTCGGTGATGAGCTTTCGCAGCTCCAGCCGGTCCATGGATGGGGTGCTACCGCCTTTTGCGGCAGGCTGCACGGCCTGCCTGGTTGCTGGGGCCACAATCGGGGAGGGAAGTGCGGTGGCTGCGAGCGCAGCTCTGAGGGCCGCTGCGCGTCGGCGCTGCCGCTCAGTAAGAAGCTTTGGGATGTGACGCAGGTACTCTTTGCGGACAGCTGCCCAGTCAATGTGGTTGTAGATGTCCATGCTGCGACCGGGCGAATCCCCGCGCAGAATCTGGACAAACGACTCCTTCATCCCTGCACGCAGCAGGTGGGTGGTGAACCAGTGGCGGCAGGCATGCGGCGTGAAGCGGAACCGGAGGCTGCCGGTCGGGTCGTGCTTTCCCAGACGGTGGGCTGCGGCGCTCACCACCTTCCCGACTGCGTCCGTGGTGACGCGCTCTCCACCTGCCACGAACAGCGGCCCCTTCTTGTCGCTCGTCCAGGCTGCACGCACCTCCAGCCAGGCCCGCAGGACGCTTTCTGTCTCTGCGTCGAAGAAGGCGGTCAAGTGGGTACGCTTCGGGAACGGCTTGATTTCAATGCTCTGCTCGCTCCAGTCGATGTCCTTGACGTCCATGGCGACCAGTTCGCCGCAGCGGACGCCGGTCTTTGCGAGGACCAAGGTCATGGCGCGGTCGCGGACATCGCTCATGCTCTGGACCAGGAGGCTCATCTCGTCCACTTTCAGGAGTTGGCGTCGTGGGCTCCGCTTCTTGTTGGCCTCCCGCAACTGGACTGCGAGGTGGCGGTTGCGGAAGAGCGGCACAGGGTTCGAGCCCGTGAGCCCCTCGTCGGCCAGGTAGTCGTATAGGCTGGACAGGGCGGTGAAGTGGCTTGAGAGGGTTTCTGCCTTGGCCTTGGTGGTCGCCTTCAGGAAGTCTGTGTAGCCTTGCAGATCGACGGAGCGGACGGGGATGAGGCTGCGCGGGCCAAGGTAGGCGGCGAAGCGCCGGAGGTTGCTGCGGTAGCCGCTGACGGTTGCTTCGGCTAAGCCGCGCGCCTGCGCGTCCTTGTCCCACTTCTCCAGGATGGCTTGGTTCTCTTCGATGAAGGCGTCGTTGGCGGGTTGCGGCATGAGCCGAATGCTGCTGGCACCGTAGTGCGTGACGTAAGGCGCATCCCATGTTCTGTGGGTCAGCCAGTGGTTGTTGTGCGCGGTCCACCGGATGACAATCTTGGCGCCGGCGGTGGAGGTGTCGCTGGGCTCACTCTCATGGGAGGATTCGGTCGATTGGCTAGCAACCTGCGCAGGAGTCTTTTCTTCGGCCACCTGCACGCCACCGAGGACAGGTGATTAGATTGACGGCAGCGTATCCCTCTTGCTGGAACGAACGAGAGCAGGTTGGTTCGAGGTACGCTGGATGGCTTTCGCCCCAGAGCCGCCCCCGGAAGATTCTATTAGCCAGAGCTTGGTCCCCAAATGCTGCAACTTGCACAGCGGGGCCTCCCGGTTTCTCCGCTGCTCCTTCTTCGCCTTGGGAGTGAACCCCATGACGCTCGCAAAAACCCTGTCTGCCATCGCGCTCTTGCTCGTCCCGGTGGCTGCCTCGCCGGTTGGCGCCCAAGTCGGAATCCAGAGTCCAATCGAAGGCGGCATCTACGTTCCTCTGCTCAACGGCGTCCTGCAAACGGCTGGCCAGACCTGCAAGACCGACGCGACGAGTGACGTGGGCAAGGTTGTTGACAAAACCGTCGAGTACTTTGGTCCTTCCTCGCCCACGGACAAAGTCCGAAACCTACAGGTTGCCACGTGCGACAACCCCCCCATCGAACCTCCCATCAGCGGCGGGTGCTCGACCGACTGCTCGGCTTGCCCACCCGCCTGCCCGGAACCCGTGACGCCGCGGGCCCCGCCGGCGCTTCCAGACCCTCCGACCACCGCGAACCGCCTCCTCGAAAGCCGCACCAACACCACGGCCACCACGGTCAGCTCGACGCACGACGCGGACGGCGACGGCATCCCCGATGCTCTCGATGCGGTGAATCTCGGCAGCGAAGCCCAGGCGCTCACGTCGAGCCAGGACCACCTTGCGCTGGTGGAAGGCTTGCCGCAGGCAGGGTTCGCGCTCCTCATCGAGCCGAGCCACCGCGAGGCGCAGCTCGTCGTGGCCGACCCGGCCAGCATCGTCTCCGCGGCTGCCACCCCAACCGCGGCGATGACCGCGCAGCAGGCGCTCAACCAGATTGAACTCCTCCAGGGCGTCGAGGCCCGCAACGCCCTCGCGATGGTCCTGAACAGCGGCATGAGCCTCCGGTACACCCCCATCGCTCCGGAGGCGCCCTGGAACCTGACCTTGGCTTGGTCCCACGCGCTTGCAGCCGACGGCTCCTGGCTCCTCGTCAGCACCGACCCCACGCGCCTCCTCGACCTGACGCTGGCTGGACAGGGCGTCAGCCTCGCTGCCCGCGCAACCAGCCACTTCAGCAGCACGCTCAACTTCACCGACTTCCGCTGGCAGTTCCTCAACCTGCACTCGGGCGAGAACTTCTGCTACGACCCCGCCACGTTCCAGAACGGCACCGACTGCCTGGGCAACAAGTGGCCGGGCTGGATCCGCGCCTTCTCCGGGCAAGCCGCCTACGCCTTGGAGTCCGTGCGCGCTGGCCTGGCCGCCCAAGCCATCCCCCTGACCACTCCGCTTCCACCGGCCACGCAGCGCGTCGTCGTGGACTCCTGCGACGGGGAGACGGTCGGTGTCGTGGCCAATGGCCTGTTCGCCTGCGCCCCTTCGTCCCCCGGCCTCCCTGCGCCGACGCCACCCTGCCTTCCCGGTGAAGTGGGAAAGATGGTTGACATCGAAGGCCGGTGCAAGAATCTCCCGATCCAGACGCCGCCCATCGTGAAGGACCGGCTCTTCCCCATCGACTCGCCGTGGCAACCCTTGGGCACCAGCTACGCCATGCCCACCGGCATCGGCACCGACTACCTGTTGGACCCGACCGGCCTGGCAAGCCAGGCGAGCCGCATCACGCAGGTCAGCAACGTGATGCTCAACGACACCCGCCAGATTGTGCCAGCCGCGCAGCAGCGTTTGTTCAGGTTCGAGGGCGCCTACCACTCCACGCCCACCGAGCCACGCAACGTCACGCTCGTCCGCCTGGGCATCGACAGCCTCGACGGCAACCATGGCGCCCAGACCTTCCTCATCGACGGCAAGCGCCTCCAGCAGCTCCTCGAGCTCCAGGGCAACGACACGTTCAGGGTCGACATCGACGAGCGGCACCGCGACGGGTTCGCGTGGATCGCCGCGGACGTCAACGGCGACGGCGCCAAGGACCTCGTCATCCACGTCCCCCACTTCAGCCAGGCGTGGCTTGACATCGGCAACGACAACACCCATGACGTGTTCTACGCCGTCAAGATGACCTCCGCCAACACGGGTTGGCTGACCGGCTACAAGGGAGTCTACCGCTACGCGAGCGGGCACCTGACGCTCTACCAGGTCACCGGGGTCGGCAACGCTTGGTGGACTGCACTCTCCGTCGTCAACGACCACGACTTCTACGTCGCTGGCTCCGGGGATGCCGGAGGCTGCTACGGCCCGGCCGTCGCGCACTACCACAGCGTCACGTACGCCCAATACGCCTTCACCGTGACGATGCCGTCAGACCTCTGCCAGGACATGGCGCGCTTCACGGCCCTCTGGATGAAGGGCGACCAAACCCTTGGCTACGCCTTCACCTCGGACGCGATGATGTACAGGTTCACCGGCTCCAGCGGCTCAGGGACGTGGAGCCAGCTCAACGGTTACCACTCCTCCGGCTACTCCTACGGCGGAATCGACTTCGACGCGACCGGAAAGGGGAGGGCCGCCTATTATCATCCGAGAAATGGCGGGCTGATTCGCTACTGGGACGGCTCCAGTTGGACCAACGAGCCTGCCTACGGAAACGACTACCTGGTTCCCGGCCAGGTGCGTGGGCCATGGGCCGTCGGCTCGACCCCCGGCTACCCAAGCAACTGCATCGTCCCGTGCCACACCATCTGGAAGAAGCAGGGCAGCGAATGGCGATACGCCGCCAGCACCGAGACCGGCATGCCCAACGACTCCCAGTCGACCTACTTTGCCGTGGCCAAGGCCGGGACGCTGGACTCCTACTGGTTTGCCGGCAAGGGGCTCCTGGTGAACCGGAACGCCGGCACGTGGTCGAGCGTTCCGTTCAACGGCGAACTGTGGAGCGTCGATTTCAACGATGCGTTGAACGGCCTCGCCGCCGGCACGAGCATCCTCCAGTACCTCAACGTCGACCCTCCCGCCGCCCTCGGCTCGCTCTCCACGAACTCCACCGACACCTTGACGACCGTGACCGCCGACGGGTCCAGCAGCTCGCAACCCCAGGGGCGGCCGTTCACGCAGTCCTGGTCCTGGGGCGACGGCACCACCACGACCGGCACCACCTCCTCGCACCGCTACAACGCGCCCGGCGCCTACACGGTGGTGCACATGGCCACCGACACGGGATTGCAACTGAGTTCCACGCAGACCTTCACCGTCGCTGTCTCTGCCACGACCCTCAACGTCGGCTCCACCGCCACCGGCACCCTGCCCTCTTCCACCGCGCCTGCAGGCAACTACTACGTCATTGCCGCTGCCACGGGCGACCGCTTCGTGCGCCTCACCGTCACCGGCACGGGCCTCTCGCTGACGGCGGGCCTGGATGCCGCGCCGGCCATGACGAACGGCCCCGTGATGGCCAGTGGCACCTGGCCCACCGCTGGCAGCCTTAGCGCAAGCCAGTTGGCGGGCAAGATTCCCAGCGGCCAAGCCCTCCACGTCGCAGTCCAGAAGCCCGCCGGCGCCGCAGCCGCCTACTCGTTGGGCGCGGCCACCGTTGCCGCCCCGAGCGCGCCCACCACGACTCTGGTTGCGGGAACCTACACCACCACGGTCGGGTTCTCCGCCACCACCGTTTCCGGACCCGAGTTGACCCAACTGGTGGTCGAGTGGGGCGACTCCACGACCACGACGCTGCCGGCCACCAGCTTCCAGGGTCCGACGACGTACACGACCAGCCACACCTACACCGTCGGCGGGTCGCTGACCGTCACCCTCTCGGCCCAGG
>JBHELM010000109.1:0-3710 GCA_046352715.1 Thermoplasmatota archaeon
GGTGGAGGGAGAGGTGGTGGAGGGAGAGGTGGTGGAGGGGGACGAGGTCGGGGCCGTGCTCGGCGAGGTCGTTGTGGCCGGTGTCGGCTGGGCCGGCTGCGGCGCCGGTGCGACGCTTGCGCGCTCCGCCTTGACGCCGTCGGTCCAGACCTGGGCCGAGGCCTTCGCGGCACTCGACGAGGCGACACCCCAGTAGCGTTCCGCCATGCCGTAGTAGTTGGCCGTGTCCATGTTGGGCGAGTCGAGCCAGGACCTGTACACCATGGCCTTGACGCCGTGCGCCTTGAGGACGGCCATGTTGTCGAAGACCTCGGCGAGGACGTCGGACTGCACCTTGGTGTAGCCCGGCTCCGGGTAGCTCGAGACCGCGATGTCTGTGAGCATGACGGGCTTGCCGGGGAACTTCGCCTCGAGGGTCTTTACGCCGGCAAGGAGGCCGTCGTACAGGGTGTACATGTCGGCCTGGCTTTGGCGGGTGCTGCCGCGCATGCCCTGGATGCCCACCATGTCGCTGGCCGAGGCCGCCCGGTCGAAGGTGCCCCACGCGTTGGAGCCCCAGTTGCCGAAGCCGAGGACGACCTGGGCGGCGGGGTACTTGGCGTGGATGAAGGCAGCCATGTCGGCCATGTAGCCGTCGAACGGCTCGTAGGTCTCGATGCCGCCCTTGTTGAACTCCGACTCCAGGAACACGACGACGGGCTTGCCCGCCATCTTGGCGTTCAGGTGGTCGGTCATCTGCTGGGCGAGCATCTGCCAGTGGGCGCGGTCCTTCTGCGCGTTGTGCAGGCTGCTCCAGCAGCCGTTCTCGACGCAGGACGGGCTGATGTCGTCGCCCCAGTAGTAGAAGTGGATCGCCGGGGTGACGCCCGCAGCACTCATGCTGGCAAGCTGGCCGTCAGGCCCGCCCCAGCCGGAACTCAGGGTCCAGGGACCGATCCAGAAGGTGGCGTAGTCCGGCTTGACGCCGGCCGCCGATTGCGCCTGGATGGATGCGGCGTCCATGCCGAAGGCGACGTGGTCGCCCGATGCGGTCGTTGTGGCGGCCACGGAGCCGCCGCCCATGGCGATGAGGGCCACGGGCAGGGCGGCCAAGACAAGGCCGAACGTCAAGAGTGCTGTCGCTAGGTGTTTCATGCAGAGCCTCCCTTCGCCGCCCCCAGAGGAGGCCGCGTGAAGGGATGAGGTCGCGTGCCCGGCCGGCTGCATGCACTGCGCACGCACCCAGGCCAAAGCCGCAACTCTCCATCGACGCCGATCCACTTAGCCGCTGTCGCGAAGCTTAAGATGAGGAATCGCGCCGAAGGGTTTCCTATCTAAGCATTTCCTCCTGTTGCCGAGGCTGCCGCGGCATGCGAAGGATCTCCGGCCTGGGCCCGCCGGGTGCCGGGGCGCAAGCCTCCATGTGACGACCCCTGCCACAGAGGCATGCATGAAGAGGTCCGACGGCGCCGAACCTGTCTCCAGGAGGGCGGCGCTGCAGGAGCCCGCTCGCCCGGGACGGGCGCGCCCGGGGGCCACGCGCGAGCGGTCCGGGACCGTGCGGACGCGGGCCCGGGCGCGGCGGCCGAAAGTCCTCATCGCCGACCCGAATCCGGACGTCCTGGAAAGTACTGCGATCCTCATCGCGAACCTGGGGTACGAGCCCGTGCCCGTGGACCAGCCCACCGACCTGCTCGAGCTCGTCGAGGCGGCACGGCCAGGGCTCGTCCTGCTGGAGACCCAGTTCCCCGGCCTCAACGTCGCAGGCTTCCTGGCAGCCCTGCGCGCCCACCCTCCGACGGCGGGCATCCCGGTCGCCCTCTTCAGCGCGAGCAAGGAGCTCGCCGCCACGGCGGCCAGGCACCAAGTGTGGGCGAGCCTCGCCAAGCCCTTCGCACTGCGTGAGCTTGCCCAACTGCTGCAGGCGGCACTCGGCCCTTCGCCCGCCATGCAGGCCAAGAGCGGCAACGTGGAGCGCGAGGTGCGGGAGTCGTTCCGCGAGTTCCGCAACCTCGTGACAGCCTTGGACAATTACCTGGCGTTGCTCGCCACGGCAAGCGAGCTGTCGCGGCCGTCGCGCCTTGCCGTGCAGCGGCTGGAGGACGTGGCCCTGAAGATCGAGGCGAAGGCGGAGCATCTGCGGGCCTATGTCCTGTCCCTCATGGTGCCACCTACCGAGGACTAAGCCCAGGGATGGACCGGCCGAGGGCCCCGCACCCGGCCGCCGACCGCCGCGCTCTTGCCCTGCGCTGCCGCCAACCCAATCGCCATGAATCCCGAAGGCGGGTGTCCGTCGATGCCGACCGCCGCCAAGCCTGCCCGCGCGCCCCGTCCGGTGCCCAAGAAGGCCAGGAGCGCGCCGTGGCCGCTGGTGCTCATCTGGGCCGAGGCTGCCTTCGACGCGCTCGCCTGCGGCCTCGCCTCGTTGCGCGCCACGGAGTCCGCGGCCCTCCTGCCCCGCCTGGATGGCTTGCCGCTCGCGCTCGCGATGCTCGCTGCCGCGTTCTGGTTCGCCGCCCTCGGCTGGGCCCTTGTCCTCGGGGCGCCCTGGGCCCGTTTCGGCCAGGCCGCAACGCTCTTGGCGCTCGCCGCCGGAGCCGCCGCCTGGCTGCGCCCGGGCTGGCCGCCGCTCGCCATCCTCGCCCTCGAAGCCGTCGCGTTCGCGCTCGCCGCCCTCATGCTCACCCCGACGGCCAAGAAGTGGCCCCGGCCGGCGGTCAATGTGGCGACCGGCGTCGCCGTCAGGTCAGGCCGAGCGCCTTGATGGGCGACATGACGGCGCCCGGGTCCGCCTTCCAATCCACGGCCGGGTTGTCGCAGTAGAGCTCGACCTCGTTGCCGTCGGGGTCGCGCAGGTAGAGCGACCAGCTCACGCCATGGTCTGACGTGCCGTCCACGCGGATGCCAGCCTGTTTCAGGTCGGCGATGGCCTGCCGCAGCTCCTCCTTCGAGTCGCCGACCTTGATGCCGATGTGGTAGAGGCCGCGCCGCCGTCCCGGGGGAGCCGTGGGCGCGTCGCCGACCTCGATGAGGAGGAGCTCGTGGTGGGTCCGGTGGTCGTTGCCGACGAGGGCAGCGGCGCGCCCGCCGAAGGCGTCGCCTACGACCTTGAAGCCAAGGACGTCGCAGTAGAAGTGCCGCGACGCCTCGAGGCTGCGGACGTAGAAGACGGCGTGGCCGAGCTCGCGGGCTTGCATGCTGCATGGATCTGGGGGCGCGGCTTGGCGGTTTGGCTCTGGGCACGTTCGTCGAAGTTGATCCTGCTACACGCCGAGTGACGCCCGTCCACATCCTCGACCCCGCTTTCAATTTCTAGGCATTGACCTTTGCGCCCAAGTGTGGGAGGCCTGGGATGGTAGGATAGCGGAGGATGTGCGCTTGAGGCATGACCTGCTACACGGCGAGCAGCACCGGGTTCCTGCAGTCCGACGACGGCGTCCACTTCTTCGACCGAACCCGCCTCCAATTGCTAGCATTGGATTTACGTGACGGCGGGCGCGCCGTGGCCGGGCGAAGCCCCGGCTCGGCGGGGTGTGGCTGCCGAACCGCCAAAGCGAGGCGGGAGGCGGGCGCCGTCCACGAAACCTAACCACCGATTGCACCGATTGCACCGAACGAACCCGTATCGGAGAAATCGGAGAAATCGGTGGTTTTGCGCCAATGCGCGTCGCCTGATTCCAGATTCTGCCTGCGGCCTTGTCCGCGGCCCTCGCCATGCGCCGGGCAAACTG
>JBHELM010000110.1:0-11805 GCA_046352715.1 Thermoplasmatota archaeon
CTCGAAGTCGGCGAGGTCGACGGCGCCCTCGACGGCCTCGCGGCGGAGCATGTAGGGCGGCTCGATGGCGGTGAACCCCTTCGCGGCGAGGCGCTGTAGCGCGAACATCTCCAGGGCGCGGCCCATGAGGACGAGGTCGCCCTTGAGGTACACGAAGCGGGCCCCGGCGGCGCGGGCGGCGCGCTCCAGGTCCGCGACGTCCAGGCTCTCCAGCAGGTCGACGTGGCTCTTGGCCGCGAAGCCGTGCGTGGGCTTGCCGCCCCAGGCGCGCACCTCCACGTTCTCGGAGTCGTCTTTGCCTACGGGGACGGAGGGGTGCATGAGGTTGGGGATGGTGCGCAGCAGGGCGTCGCGCTGCTTCTCTGCGGCCGGCACCTCCGCCTCAAGCCGCTTCAGTTCCTCGGCGACGGCGGCCATGCGGTCCATGACGGGTTTGGCGTCCTGGCCCACCTTCTTGGCCTCCGCGATGAGCTTGCCAGCTTTATTGCGCTCGGCACGCAGCTCCTCCATCCGCTTCAGGCCGTCGCGCCACGCCTGGTCCTGGGCGCGCACCTGGTCGACGACCGCGCCGTCGCGGCCGCGCTTCTGGAGGTCGGCCTTGACCACTTCGGGCGTCTCGCGCAGGAGGCGGATGTCAAGCATGGGCAGCCCGCGCACGCCGGGAGGCGGCCTTAACCTGCTCGGCGCCCCCAGCCGAACCGCGGAATCCGCTGTGCTGCCCCCCTGCTGCGGCGAAACCGCGGAGGCCGCGGAAGGCGCGGAAAAAACCTGCACCCTCCGCGTGTTCCGCGGCCTCCGCGGTCCGCTCGGGGGCTACTCGGCGGCAGCAGCGGCGTTGCGCTCGTGCCGGGCGTACATCCAGAGGATGAGGCCGGCCAGCAGGGGCACGAAGACGAGGAACGCCAGCGTGGCGACGAGGGAGCGCGCGGGGCCGAGGACGAGCGGGAACATGTAGGCGGCGCTCACGAAGGCGAGGGCCAGCAGCGCGATGCCGACCCCCTCCAGGACGAACAGCATGGTGCGGCGCGCCTCGAGCGCCTGGTTGGGCACCTTGGGCTTCCTCAGGAACGTGGCGTAGGGGCTGCACACGGTGCAGGTGCCCTCCGCCTGGCGCCACGGGGGCAGGAGGCGGCCGCAGCGGAAGCAGGTGTCCGGGTGCGACGGCGGCAGGGCGGGGTTGGTGCCGATGAGGGCGCGCGCCGGCTCGGCGTCGGGGTCGGCGGGGCGTTGCCCGGCGGTCCGGGCGGCGGAGGGGGCGAGGGCGGACCAGGTGATGGCGGCCACCAGGCCCACGCCCAGGACGGTGTAGGCGGTGAGGAAGAGCGGGCCGAGGAGCCGGAACGCCTCGTAGAGGAAGAAGTTCTTGGCGAAGTAGCCGAGCAGGGCGACCGAGAACCAGAGGACCCCCACCACCAGGGCGACGATGCGGCGGGCGAGGCGGCGGGGCGGCTGCGGCGGGGCGGCCATGGACGCGCCCTTGAGGCCGCTGCGGGGCCTTAACGGCTCTCCTTCGATGCGGAGGGGGCGGGCCGGGCGGCGCGCAGGCACTCCAGGACGTCGTCGAGGGTGCGCAGGGCCCCCATCGCGGTCGCGCCGCGCAGCGTGACGACCACCTGCGTCCCCTCGGCGCGGCAGGGCGCCAGGCCCGCGTCGTCGGCCGCGAGCGCGGCGGCCAGCACCTTCGCCTCGGCCGCGGAGCCGGCGTCGATGCGCAGCTCGCCGCGGACGCTCATGGTGGCATCTCCACGGATGGGCGAACCCAGATTCCACAGATACTTTTCCGGTGCGACGCCAGCCGCCCGGAGCGGCCGGTGAACCGGAAAACGGCGCCGGAGCGACCGATGGCCTGCGGCCTGCGCAGCATGTGCCGCCGTCCCATCCAGAAGTCTTATACTGCGTCCCCCGGCATCGAGCGGCCATGCGCTCCCCTGGCGCCCTGCTTGCGGCGCTGCTGCCGCTGGCCGCCCTCCTGGCGGGCTGCTCGTCGGCCCCCTCCGATGGCTTCACGGTGACGGCCCCGGACGCGCCCGGCGGCGCCTACGCGTTCGCGGCGGGCGTGAAGGCGGACAACTACACCTGGGACCTCGGCGACCACCTCACCACCGCCTACGGCAAGGAGGTCACACACACCTACGACTTCAGGGACGGGACGGTCACGGTGACGCTCAAGGCGACCACGGCGGGCCAGTCGCGCGAGTTCAGCCAGACGGTCACGCTCGGCAGCGGTGCCAACCAGAAGGCCACCTTCCTCATGGAGGCGCAGACCGACTGGGCCGTGCTGGGCGAGACGGTGGCCTTCAGCGCCGCCCGCAGCTTCGACCCCGAGCACGACCCGCTGCGCTTCTCCTGGTCCTGCCTCAAGACCGCGGAGGCGGAGCGCAAGCCCGCTCACACCCACCCCGTCTTCGGGCAGCCGTTCGCCAGCCCGCCCGCCGGCTCCGTGACCACGGGCAAGGCCAACCATACGCTGCCCGCCCCCGACCACGTCTTCACCGGCGACCTGTGCGACGCTCTCGGCGTGGGCACCCAGCCCAGCACCGGCATGGCAACCATCGCGGGCCAGTTCAGCAAGACCGGCGTCTACTCGCTCTACCTCCTCGCCGCCGACGGCGCGCACCCCACCACCTCGGGCGAGTTCAAGTTCTACGTCACCAAGCCCGGCGAGCGCCCCGCGCCCACCGTGTCCAAGCAGGTCGCCCCGCTGCTGCAGGCGGGCACCGGCGGGCTGCAGCAGGTGTGCAGCCACCCCTCCAACCCGAACCCGATGACCTGCGACCAGTTCAGCGACACCTTCGACCTCCCCCTCGGCGCCACCGAGCTGCTGGTCAACTTCACCTACACGGCGGACACCCCGGACGCGGTGACGTCGGCGCAGTGGGAGGTCAAGCGCGGCGACAGCGTCGTCGCCTCCGGCACCGCGAAGGACGAGCACCAGGCCGTCCGCGACGCCAACAAGCTCGGCGCCGGCACCTACACCGCCCTCGTGACGCTGAAGTCCGGCGCCAACGTCCAGGTGACGCTCGACCTCTTCGCGCGCCTCGACATGGACCCGGCCAAGGTTTACTGAACGCCGCCACAACCCTTTTTCCCTTCCTCCCTTGGAACCTGAGCAGACGCTAGGTCCCGCATGACGTCCCGCCCCCTCGCCATCCTCGCCCTCGCCGTGCTGGCCGCCACCGCCCTCGCCGGCTGCTCCAGCGGGACCTTCGACCCCGCTGCCGAGGTCACGCCGACCGGGAAGACCATCCACCTGGCGATGAAGGTCGTGGACCTGTTCGACCAAGAGGTCTACCCCGGCCTGAAGGCGAACCTGTGGGCGTTCTGCGTCACGCCGTTCGACGAGGGGGACTCCGACTCCGCCGCCGCCATCTCCTACTACACGCCGCTGGAGACCGACGCGCCCCACCTTGACGCCAAGGACCGCGCCACCTGCAGCGTCCCCGCCCCGACCATCACGGTGGAGCAGGGCGACCGCGTCATCGTCGAGTTCAGCCACACCCACTTCCACCCCCACACCATCCACTGGCACGGCCAGTACGTCCCCGCCGAGATGGACGGCGTCCCCGGCATCTCCCAGCAGGCCGTGGGCGGCGCCGGCGGCGTCCCCTCCATCACCTACGACTTCATCGCCAAGCGCGCCGGGACGCTGTGGTACCACTGCCACGTCGACACCCACCTGCACGTCATGCAGGGGCTCTACGGCATGTTCATCGTCAAGCCGCAGAGCAAGAAGTACGAGCCCAAGGCGGACAGCGAGGCCGTCATGGTCCTCAGCACGATGGCGCGCAACGTCGTCGAGGCCATCCCGGGCGTCAACCCGCACGCCCACCCCGCTGGCTGCTTCACCTCCGGCAAGCCCGACTGCCAGAACCCGCCCATCGACTCCGGCGACGCGGACGTGTTCCTCATCAACGGCCACAGCTACCCGCTGACGGAGCACCAGGAGCAATCCATCTACCACGTGGACACAGGGACGACGTTGCGGCTACGGATGCTCAACGCCGGCGAGACCGTGGAGGAGGTCCACCTGCACGGCCACGACATGCAGGTGGTCGCCATCGACGGCAACCCGCTCCCCCCGTCGGCGCGCTCCTACGTCGACACCGTCTCCATCGGGCCGGCGCAGCGCTTCGACGTCCTCATCGAGGGCAACAACCCCGGCCTGTGGGCGTTCCACACCCACGTCAACGCCCACGAGGCCAACGACCGGCAGGTGCCCGGCGGCATGCACACCATGCTCATCGACGGCCCCATGCCCGCCGACCTGCACCCCTTCCCGGTGGAGCTGCCCGGCGGCCAGCCCTACCAGGCCCGCGTCTACATCCCCGGCGACTTCAGCAACAGCACGGCCATCCAGATTGGCGCCAACGTGGCCCTCCCCAGCCCCGCGCCCTCGCCGACGCCGGTGTCCGCGAGCTGGACCTTCCCCGTCGAGCTGGCCTGCGCGGTCAACACCATCGAGGTGGACGCGCGGCTCACCGGCGGCAACGCGGCGACCGACCAGATGGCGCACCTCGACGTGAGCGTCCTGGCGCCCGACGGCCAGCCGGCGGCCGGCTTCGAGCCCAACCACTTCACGCTCGGCCCCGCCGCCCCCGGCGAGTCGGCCGTGACGCAGGGCCACGCCTCGGTCAACTTCACCAACGCCAAGGACCTGCAGCAGGGCGCCTACAAGGTGACGGTGTCCGGTCAGGGCGCCGCCTCCACGCTTGCCCTGGGCGTCCGCGTCAACTACTACGCCTCGTTCGACGAGGTCCGCTTCATGCACCGCCTGCACAAAATCCCCCTCTGCGGTACCTACGGCGAAGGCACGAACGGCATCGAGGTCAAGGCGCCGCCGCCCTGAGCAACGGGTCCCTTCGCTTCGCTCCAGGGACCGCGTTGCTCAGCGAGCGATGTGCTGGGGGCCTCCGGCCCCCAGACCCCTCGGAGGAGAGGGCGGTCGCTCGCAACGGCCCGCCTCGTCGGCGGGCCGGCTCCTTCCCTTGCGCGCGCGTCGCTTCGCTCCGCGCTTGCTCGGGGCCTTCGGCGCGACCGCCCAGGCCGCCCTTGCAACGACATCCATGCATGGCGCTGGCCTGCAACCTCGCGCACTTGGTTTATCTCGAAGTCGAGCGCGGCCTTGAGGTGGACTTCACGGAGGGCGCGCGCAGCACATAGGCTTAAAACAGCCTCCCCGTCGCAGAGCCGTCGAAACGGGGGCACCCACCAGGGGACCCCAGGGAGCTTGAGCCCGTGTACCGAATCATCCAGATGAGCGACACCGTCCGCATCCCGCCCGAGAAGATGACCGAGGACCTGGGCGCCACCATCGCCAAGCTGGTGCAGGCCTCCTTCGAGGGCCGCCTCAACAAGACGCACGGCATCACGGTCCTGACGACCGCGGTGCGCCCCGACGGCGAGGGGCAGGTCATCCACGGCGACGGCGCCATCTACCAGAAGGTCGCCTTCGACGCCCTCGTCTTCAAGCCCGACAACCAGGAGGTCGTCGACGGCATCGTGGCGGAGGTCGTCGAGTTCGGCGCCTTCGTCCACATCGGCCCCCTGGACGCCCTCGTCCACATGAGCCAGGTGATGAACGACTTCATGACGGCCGACGTCCACAACGAGCGCCTGCTCGGCAAGGAGACCGGCCGCACCCTCGAGGTGGGCGAGAACGTGCGCGCCCGCATCGTCACCGCCAGCCTCAACGAGCTGTCGCCCCGCGAGTCCAAGATCGGCCTCACCATGCGCCAGCCCGGCCTGGGCAAGTTCGAGTGGATCGACGAGGACCGCCGCAAGCGCCCCGAGGACGCGGCCGCGGCGGGCGGCGAGGGCGAGGCGCGCTCCGAGCGCCCCACCACCAAGAAGCAGGTCAAGAAGGCCGAGAAGGCGGCAGGGGCGGCCTGATGAACAAGGCGTGCAAGCAGTGCCACCTGCTGTCGGACGAGCTGCAGTGCCCCAACTGCGGCGGCGCCACCAGCAAGAACTGGAGCGGGCTGCTCACCATCATCGACCCCGCGCAGAGCGAGCTGGCCAAGACGATGAACATCGAGAAGGCCGGCACCTACGCCCTCAAAGTGAGGTAGCCCATGACGCTCTCCGCGGAGACGCTGCCGAAGGACGCCAAGGGCCTGCCGCCGGAGGCGCAGCGGGTGTTCCTGGCCGCCTACAACCAGGACTTCGGCTGGCGCTGCTCGGAGCAGCACGCCCAGAAGGCGGCGTGGCGCGCCGTGCAGGGGCAGTTCCCCGGCCTCGGCCCCAAGGAGTAGGGCGCGTGGCGGCCGACGCCCGCCCAGCGGTGGCCTACCTCCTGCCCGACGCCCTGCGGCGCGAGCTTGCCGCCCCCTTCGGCCCTGTGCTGAGCACCGAGGAGCTGGGGGCCCTGCTGACCGACGAGGACGTCGTCGTGGCGGTGGGCGACGTGGTCAGCCTGACCGTGAAGGAGCTTGGGCTGTCGCCGCGGCTCTTCGTGTGCGACTTCCAGACCCAGCGCGGGCAGGCCGACCGCCTCTTCGAGGTCGAGCTGGGCTCCTGGGGCCGCGTGGCGTTCCGGGTCCGCAACCCCGCCAGCCACGTCACCCGCGAGGCGTGGGACGCCATCCGGCTCGGCCTGGAGCACGGCGCCGACGCGGAGCCCGGCGAGGGGCCGGTGCGTGTCTTCGTCGAGGGCGAGGAGGATCTGCTCGGCCTGCCCTGCTTCCTGGAGGCCCCCGCGGGAGCCAAGGTCCTCTACGGGATGCCGGGGCAGGGCGTCGTCGTGGTCGAGGTCGACGCGCCGCTGCAGGCGCGGGTGCGGGCGCTGCTGGCCCGGTTCGACACCCAGTGAGCCTTCAACCGCGAAAGGCACACAATCCACGAAAGCGATTTCCCCCGTGGCCTCCGCGCACTTCGAGTCAAACGGGAACGTCAGCAGAGTAAGCTCACCAATATCACTAAATAGGCTGAAGGCGGCGTCTCCCTCATGCGCGCGACGTCCGCCGTTGCCCTCCTGGCCGCCTTGGCCCTGCTGTCCGTCTCCGTGGCGGCGCAGGCGCCGGACGCGGCGGACCTCACCAACGGCACCGTCGAGAAGGGCCGGTCCCTCGTCGACAAGGTCGCCGACGGGCTCGGCTCCGCGGCGAAGGGGGTCGGCAACGCCGCCGGCTCCGCCGCCGACGGGGTGGGCAGCGCCGCGGGGGCGGTGGGCCGCTTCATGCAGGCCGTCGCCCAGGCGGTCGCGGAGGGCACCCTCGCCGCCCTCCACGCCACCACGGAGGTCGCCGGCCTCGCCGCCAGCAGCCTGGCCAGCGCCGCGAGCGCCACCGGCATCGCAGCCCTGGACGGCCTCGCCGCCCTGGGCTCCGTCACCGGCGCCATCCTCGCCACGGCAGGGGACGGCATCGCCGCCGCGGCCCGCGTCGCCAGCGACGCGGTGGTCGCAGCCGCGCAGGCCACCGGCGCCGCCTTCGCCTGGGCCGGCGGCCAACTGGTTGCCCTCGTCTCCCTCTACGCCAGCCTGGTCGCCTCGCTGCGCCCCCGCGCCATCCCCGAGCCCGCCTTCATCGGCCTCGCCAGCGCGGGCACCGCCGCCACCGCCGCCGTGGCCGGCCAGGGGCTCTACCACCTCCTGCGCCGCTTCGGCTGGGCCGCCGGGCTGCCCGGCATGGCCGGCTTCAGCCGCATCGAGGACGACGAGCTGCTCAAGCACCCGCTGCGCGCCCAGGTCTTCCAGGTCATCCAGGGCAGCCCCGGCATCCACGCCAGCGAGCTGGGCCGCCGCATGGGCACCGGCTGGGGCACCATCGTCCACCACCTCGACAAGCTGGAGAAGGGCCGCCTCGTCGCCGTGCGCAAGGTCAACAACCAGAAGTGCTACTTCGAGGCGGGCGGCAAGATCAGCCGCATGGACATGGCCGTCGCGGGGGCCGTGCGCGGCGACTCCGCCAACCGCATCACCAGCTACGTCGCCAGCCACCCGATGACCAGCCAGAAGCGCCTCGCCAGCGACCTCGGCATCAGCCCCGCGCTGGCCAGCTTCCACGTCAAGAAGCTCGTCGGCCTCGGCGTCCTGGACAAGGTGCGCCACGGCAAGGAGACCCTCCTGACCACCACCGACGCGCTGCGCCGCATCGTCGCCGGCGAGTCGGCTGCGGTGGCGCCCCCGATGCTGGCCGCGGTGCCGACGCTGAACGCGTGACCAACTGAACCACGGATTGCCCGGATTCCACGCAACGTATCCGCGCCATCCGCGAAATCCGCGGTTCGGTCGGCGCGGCTTCTCCCCAACGAAACCGCGGATGGCGCGGATTCCCGCGGATACAACTTGAATCCGTGTCATCCGTGCAATCCGTGGTTCCGTCGGGTCGGCAGCCAACGCGTTTAACCCGCGCACCCTCCGCCGCCTGTGCTGCCGCGGCTGGTCCTCCTGTCGGGCGAGCACGCCACGCTCCCCGCCGCCGAGCTGCGCGCGCTGCTGGAGGTCCACGACCCCGGCGCCCGGGTCGAGGCCGACGGCTTGGTGGCGACGGTCGCACCCCACGACGCCGCCAAGACCGACGCCGCGCTGTCCCGCATGGTGCTGGCGCACGAGTGGGGCGAGGCATGGGCCTCCGCCGACGACACCCTCGCGGGCCTTGAGGGGTTGGCGCAAGCCGTCGCCAGCCACGCGCCGGGCAAGGAGCTGGCCGCCGTCACCTCCGAGCGCCGCGGCCTGGCCAAGAGCGCCAACAGCCTCGCCGTCGAGCGGCGGCTGGGGCAGGCGCTGCGCGACGCCGGGCACCCCATCGACCTGAAGCAGCCCAAGCTGACGGTGTTTGCGTGGCTCGTCGACGGCCGCGTCCACGCCGGGAAGCTGCGCGGCCGCCCCGACCGCAGCGCGTTCGAGGCCCGCGTGGCGGAGAAGCGCGCCCACTTCAGCCCCGTCGGCCTGCACCCCCGCCGCGCCGCGAGCCTCGTCCACCTCGCCCGCGTCCCCCCCGGCGGCACCGTCTACGACCCCTTCTGCGGCACCGGCACCTTCGTCCTGGAGGCCGCTCTGGAGGGCTACCGCGCGCTGGGCTCGGACCTCGACGCCTGGATGGTGCAGGGCACCTGGCAGACGCTGACCGACGTGCCGCCGGAGCCGCTCGGCGCCACCGTGTTCGAGGCCGACGTCGGCGCCACGCCCGGCCTGGTGGGGCCGGTGGACGGCATCGTCACGGATTTCCCCTACGGCCGCGCCTCCGGCACCGAGGGCGAGGCGCTCGCGGTTCTCTACAATCGGGCCTTCGCCGCGCTCGCCGAACTGCTGCCCGCCGGAAGGTTCGCCGTCGTCGGCCACCCCGCCCCCGCGCTGCTGGAGCCAGTCGCCGGACACGGCTTTGAGGTGGTGGAGCGGCACGAGGAGCGGGCGCACCGCAGCCTCACGCGGCACTTCGCGGTGCTACGGCGCACATGAGGAGCGAATTCGCCTGAAACCCTCCGACAGGCCAAAGTGTAGGCACCAGTTTGCAACCTGACGCCGCATGTGGTTCGTGAGAGTTACGTCCTTGTTTGCAGCCGAGCCGAATTCGAGGGCGGCCTCAGCCAAGGCTTCGAGGGCCATGTCGACGAGTTCCCCGAAGCTTTCTGCCAAGCCCTCGGGTGCGTGAAGAATGGTGCCCCATTGGGCAGTAACGTAGAGCGCCAGTAGAAACCAGACCGGAATCGGTGCTTTCCCGTGAGAAAATTTTAGGCCGGCTCCTGTGAGGCGGGAAGAGAGATGGCTTGCCGAAGCGTCGAGCATCCAAGGGCGCCGGAGAGGCCACTGTAATATTAAATTCTCAATAGTTCAAAATTTTATTTCCATTCTAATCGACGTTGACGCCTTCCGGGTCTGCCACCGCCTGTCGTTCGCACATCCCCGGCAAGCTATTCGTGCATCGTAAACCGTCGGAAGGTGAGCGACGACTGCCCTACCCCGCGACGCACCGCATGTATAACCGTTCCCAAAGCAGATGCGGATTGCCCATCGGTTGCCGGCTTTCCGGATGTTTCTAGGGGCAGAAGCCGGTCGAACTCCCGCATCAAACGCCCAAATTGAAAAGCGGAATCGCTCTAGTTTTTCTTCATCGCGCTTTGGGACATTTCCCAGAACTCGTAAGGCCAGTAGTTCCAGCCGTTATGTCCCGCCTTGAAGCCCACCAACATGGGCGCCGTCGGGGGGTCATCTTTCGGATACCACGTATGTTCCTCCATCTTCGTGATGTTCCAGACCACGTCGGGGACTGCATCTTTGCTCATCTCACCCAATTTCAGCTTCACTCCCTTCCAGCGGCCCGCCAACAACTCCTTCTTCATGTCCTTCCACGGCGCGTAAGGGTGTTTGCCATTCGAAACGATGACCTTTCGCACCAAGGCCAACCATTCGGCCGGAGTCGGAAACTCATTTGCATCTTCATGCACTCTGACCATTGTTCTCAGGACTTCCAATGAATTTAGGCATGATAAGGTTTCTGCCGAATGAATCGATTTTGCATATCGATATCAATTATCGATTTCTTGGATTGAATGTGCTGCTCCCTTTGGGCATTGGCGTCGCCAACGTCGTTTATCGCATGCAACTGACGACAAGATTAAGGGCTGCATGAAGCGTGCCCATGAATGTGCCTGGGTCGAAGCCGAAACGTCGGTTGCGAACGGCGTTGGTTTCTCCTCGCAAACCTACGCCGAACATTGACCTCTATTCCCAACTTGACGGAGATTACCATAGGCTAGTTAGGTCAAAATTCTATTATGGCCACATCGCTCGCACCGAGGAGCGGCACTTTCGGAACGCGTTGCGCGCGTTGCCCAAGGGCGCAGCCGTGCTGGATGTCGGGTGTGGCGACGCGCACTTCGCCCTACTTGCTGCGGCCACTGGCCAGGGGTTCCAGGTAGCTGCAGTGGACCCTGCTCCTGGCATGCGCCACGCCGCCCGTGAAGCCGCTCGTCGGAGGAATTTGGACATCTCGGTCCAGGATGGGGACGTCCTCGCGCTTCCGTTCCCGGACGGCTCCTTCGATTTTGTCCTGTGCGTTGGATCCGTCATCAACCATTGTCAGACCCCGGCAGCCGGCTTGGCCGAACTCGGGCGCGTTCTCCGTCCGGGGGGGTTCCTGATGCTCGACCTGGAGAACCAGGAGACATTCGAGCGTGACGGTGGCAAGCCGCTGGCGGTCGCAGGGGGCGACAACTCCTCCCCCGTATACGAGTGGTCCTTTCTGGTGGACGGCACCGAGCGGCTTGTCACACTGAGCTTGATTGGGCACCACCAGGTCGTCGGGGCCCTGGCGTCACAGGCGATGCGCGTCGTGTCCCGGTCGGGAATCCACATCCTCACACGGCCGTTCCCCTTCACTAACGAGTCAGCCCACTTCGTGGAACGGAAACCAGTGCCCCGGGGCCTGCGCATGCTGGCCCGCATCGATGCGTTGCTTGCCAGGCTCCCTGTTGCGATTTCCCGCTCGGGTGTTGAGTTGGTGCTGTGCAGGAAAGACCCTCCGACTCCGAAGCGCTCTGACAGTAACTTAGTGTAAGTCAGCCTTCGTCTGGGGCGGCGCCAGCCATGAGAACAGCAATCATCGTGCTTCGTGGTCGTTAAAAGGGTCCAGCGGGTCGAGCGCCCGTCCGGATGAGCTCAAACCTCTCCGTCACCTTCCTCGGGACCGGCGCGAGCTGGCCCACGGCGGAGCGTGGCCTCTCCGCCATCGCGGTCAAGCGGGGCGGCGAGATTCTCCTCTGGGACTGCGGCGAGGGGACGCAGCGCCAACTCCAGAAGTCGGGCCTGTCGTACCAGCAGATCACCCAGATTTGGCTCACCCACTACCACGGCGACCACTGCTACGG
>JBHELM010000111.1:0-6457 GCA_046352715.1 Thermoplasmatota archaeon
CTGGAGGACTATGCCAAGTGCGAGACCTCCGCCGAGGTGGTCGCCGCGCAGGGGCTCTACATCGACCTGGATGACCGGGGCGAAGACTCCACCGGCCAAACCGCCGAAAGAACCTGACCAGTCGTCGGCATGGGCGGTCGCGCCGAAGGCCCCGCGCGAGCGCGGAGCGAAGCGAGGCGCGGGCAAGGGAAGGAGCCGGCGCGGTTCCGGAGCGAAGCGGAGGAACCGTTTCGCCGTCAGGCGAGCCCGTGCACGCCGGCCGGGGGGGTGAACTCCTCTCCCTGCTCGGGCGCCGCGTTCAGCAACTGGATGAAACCCTTCTCGCCGCAGTGCGGGCAGGCGCGGAAGCGCACCAGGTGCAGCGGCGTGTCGCCGAAGGTGCCCACCGCGAGCGCCTCGCTGCAGTTGTTGCAGCGGTACTGCAGCTCGCGGAACGGCCCGGTCGGGCGCAGCGCCTTCACCGGCTCCGCCGTGGGGTCGGGGAGCTGGCTGTAGACGCCGCAGACGGGGCAGCTGAACGCAGTCTTCCTGCGGTCGTGGAAGCGGATTTGGCCGTACTGGAAGACGTTCTGGCAGTCGGGGCACTGCAGCAGCGTCTTCTCCAGCGCGCGCAGCTCCTGCAGGTCCTCGTGCTGGCTGCGGCGCGAGAACAGCAGCACGATGGCAAGGATGAACAGGACCGCGTAGGCCGGGAACACGGCGTAGACCTTCAGCAGGTCGTCGAGGAAGACGATGTCCACGATGCTGGTAGCGAAGACCGCGATGGCGAACAGGATGAACAGGGCGTAGCCGATGCGGCGGCGGCGCACGTTGGCGCGCAGGTGCCGGTAGCGGGCGGCCCGCTCCTCCGGGGTCAGCGCGGGGGCGTCCTTGCTCAGGCGCTCCACCTCCCGAAGAGTCCGATGAGGGAGATGAGCACGACCGCGCCCATGGCGGCGCCCGAGGCGACCGCGTAGCCGGCGTCCGCCTCGATCTTCCCCAGCGCCGACTGGTCCTCGTCCGTGGATGGGGCGGGGGCCGACGTGCTGGTGGAGGTGCTGGTGCCCGTGCCGGTCTGGGTGTTGGTGTTCGTGCCGGTCTGGGTGTTGGTGCCCGTCGGCGTGGTCACGGCGGCGGGGTGGCTGCCGGCGTCGGTCGGGCTGGTGCCCTCCCTGATCTCGTCGCCGTCGCTGGCGCCGTCGCCGTCCGAGTCCTTCTTGGTCGGGTCGGTGCCGTGCAGGTACTCGCAGCGGTTGTTGCAGCCGTCGCCGTCGGGGTCGCCGTTGCCGTCCTGCGAGAGGGTTGGGAAGTACTGGCGCTCCCAGCGGTCGGGTAGGCAGTCCGCGTCGGCGTCCGAGCGGTTGGTCTCGGTGGCGCGGTAGGTGCAGCCCGGCGCGCCGTTGGGGTTGCCGCTGCCGCCGCCCGTGCCCGGCGTGGTCTCCTCGCCCGCCGTGTCCATCTGGAACGTGTAGTTGCCGCCGAAGCCCGTGTTGGGGGCGAGGTCGAGCAGCGTGAGCGGGACCTGGTTGGCGTCGAAGATGCGGCCCTCGACGCGGACGCTCAGGTTGGTGAGGTGGCTGCCCTCGGTGGCATTGTCGAGTGCGCTGCGCGGAATCTGGAAGCTCAGCATGGAGCCGGCGATGGTGAGGTTCTGCGCCGAGCCAGTCGCCTGGTTGTGCGGGCTGGTGGGATCGGTGGGACCGGAGCCGGTGACGAGGGCGCCGGCGCGCACGGTGCGCAGGCCCGCGTTGGCGGTGAAGTTGTAGGTGTAGCCGGCGGTCCCGACGGTGCTGACCTGTCCCCCCAGGTCCTGAAGGAGAGCGTTCTCGATGTCGCTGTTGACCCTGATGTGGACGGTGATGGCGGTCGCGGTCTCGTTGTCCACCCAGGCGGCCACGATGTCCGCGGCCTTGCCGATGCCGAGGGTGTCCGCGGGGATGGGGGTGGCGCCTTGCGAGGTGACCAGGACCTGGTCGCCGGGGGCGTCCGTGACCTCGGGGGCCGCCGCGCTGCCGGCCGTGGCGGGCTGCGCCGCCAGGAGGGCAAGGAGCAGGCTGCCCGCCAGCAGGAGGTTGATGGCTCGGCTCATGGTCTTCGTTCACGTTGACGTTCTAATTAAGCGTTGAGGGTTGGTTCGGTCCCATTATCAGAGGGAGAGGCGCACGATTTTGGGTGCGGGCATCCGAGGAAAAAAGGAGTGCGCTGCGGGCGCCGTCCAGGGACATCCTTGGTGCCCTCCACGTCGTTCTGTCCTTCGCCGATTGCCGTCACGCGGTGGCTATGCGGCTATGCGGGCGCCTCGGCTTCGTCCCCGAACAGCCGGTTGACGAGCCACTCCGCGTCGAACGGCTTGAGGTCCGGGTAGTCCTGCCCCACGCCCACGAACAGGAGCGGCTTGTTGATGGTGTAGGCCACCGACAGCGCCGCGCCTCCCTTCGCGTCTACGTCCACCTTGGTCAGGATGACGCCGCCGACGTCGACGATCTCGTCGAACTTGCGCGCCTGCTCCACGGCGTCGTTGCCGGCCAGCGAGTCGCCCACGAAGACGCAGAGGTCCGGGTTGGCGACGCGGCGGATCTTGTCCATCTCGTCCATCAGGTTGGAGTTGTTCTGCATCCGCCCCGCGGTGTCGAGCAGGACGACCTCCTTCTGGCGCGCCTTGGCGTGCTCGATGGCGTCGTAGGCGACGGCGGCGGGGTCGGCGCCGGCCTTGTGCTTGATGACGGTGACGCCCAGGCGCTCGCCGTGCAGGGCCAACTGCTCGATGGCGCCGGCGCGGAAGGTGTCCCCCGCCGCCAGGACGACGCCGAGCCCCTGTTCCTTGAGCCGGTAGGCGAGGCGGCCGATGGAGGTGGTCTTGCCGGTGCCGTTGACGCCGACGAACATCACGACCACGGGCCGCTTCACCTTGAGCCGCTCGCGGATGAACTGGTCGAAGTCGAGCGGGTTCACCTGCAGGACGCGCTTGATGGCGGTGCGCAGCACGGTCTCGATGACCTCCTCCGGCTTGCCGCCGACGGTGAGAGTGAGAATCTGCTCCTTGACGCTGGCCTTGATGGCCTCGATGACCGGCAGCGCCACGTCGGACTCCAGCAGGCCGACCTCCAGGTCCCACAGGATGTCCTCCAGCACCTGCTCGTTGATGGTGAAGCGCGTGGCGGGGGCGACGGTCTGGACGACGGTCTCGACCGCCTTCTGCACCGCGACCGCCTCGCCCAGCTCGCGCTCCAGGCGGGAGGCAATCTCGTCCTCGGACAGCATCTTGCGCCCCGTCACGTTGGCCTTGGGCGCGGTGCGCTCCGCTGGCTGCGGTTTGGCTTGCGCCGGCTGCTGCTTCGGCTGCTGCGGGGCGGGATGCGGCTGCTGCACGGTCGCGGAGGCGGCGCCGACCGGCTGCTGCGGTGCCCCTGGGGGCGCGGGCTGCGTCGGGGTCGACGTGGGCGGGTTGACGAGCGGGACCGGGGTCGGCTTCGGGGCAGGCGCGGCTGGCGAGGGCACGGTGGGCTGGGCGGGGCGAGGCTCGGGGAGGGGCTGCCCGACCGGCTTGGGCGCAGCGGGAGGCACCGGTGGCGCGGGACGCGGAGGTGGAGCCGGTGCGCTGGGAGCCGGGGCGGCGGGAGCCGGCGCCGCAGCGGCGGGGGTTGGCGCGGGGACCGGCTTCGCCATGGCCACGGCAAGCTCCTGCTCCAGCTTGTCGCCGAGCTGCTTCTCGACCTCGTCCTCCAGCTTCTTGGAGACGCCCTTGAGACGGTCGCGCAGCGCCTTGAACACGGAGGCGGCGACGGGAGGGCGCTACATGAGAGTGTGGGCCTCGTCAGAGGGGGACCGTGGACGGTTCGGGTGCCCGGACGGTCCGAAACTCCCGCCCGACGAGTAGGAGCCAGACCACGAACGGCACCTCAGTGGCTAGGATGGCCACCCGCAGACCCGATGAGGTCGCGGCGCGCTGACTGGCGGCCACAGCGAACAGGGCAAAGTGCGTGACGGCCCCCAGCGCCGCCACCCCGCCCCACAGTGCGCGGGGGCCTTTGCCATTCCATGAAGTCGCGGCCAGCCAGAGGGCCGCCAGCGGCAGCAGCATCAGGAACACCCCGGAGAGGAAGCCCGCCGTCCCTGGAGCCACCGCCTCCAGCGTGCCGACGCCAGCCGAAAGGGCAATCCAAAGCACACCGGTTGTGCGCGCCCAAGTGGCGGCGGGGAGGGCATCTGTGAGCGGCAGCAAGGGGAAGAACGTGCCCATTGTGAGAAGTCCCGAGACGACACTTGCGGTCGCCAATTCCGCACCCCGCAAGTCCAGCGAGGAGAACTCCAGGAGGGACAGCACTAGGGAAGCCGCAGCGCAGCCTGATCCGATGTATGCAAGCAGGGACGCGATGCGGAGATGCATGCAACGGCAAGGCCGGCACAGCGGCTTCAAGGTTTGGAAACGTAGCTCGGCCCGAAAAAACGCGAAACAGACTCAGCGCGCTTCTTCGCTCGTTTCTCGTTGCATGCGGCTGACGGGAATCGAACCCGTGCAAGCAGCTTGGGAAGCTGCTGTCATACCATTAGACCACAGCCGCGTCAGGAGAGCTGCTCGTTGAGGGCGCCGGCGACGTTGGCCAGCTCGTCGGCGCGCGCCGCTGCCTCCTCGTACGCCTTGCCGATGGCGGCCACGCGCTCCTCGAGGGCCTGGGCGACCTCGGCGGGCTTGCCCGGCGTCGAGTAGCCCGCCCCGATGGGCATGAGGACGTCCTGCCCCGCGTCGACGGCGGCGCGCACGTGCAGCCCGCCGCCGATGGGCAACAGGACGCTCTGGGTGCCGCTGGACTCCGCGAGGTGGCGCACAGTGCCGAGCGCCTGCTGCGCCTCGACCATCGCCTGCTCCAGGCTGGCGAGGCGGCGCTCGGCGCGCTGCAGCTCGCGCTGCACCAGGTCGAGCTGCGCCATCAGTTGGCGCGGGTCGGGGGCGGCGTTGGCCATGCTCACTTCGCGCGCAGCTCGACGCGGGCCTGGGCGTCCGTCACCTGGTCGGGGGCGAGCGCCTTGGCGGAGGCGATCTTGACCTGGCGGCGGGTGACGCCGTGGCGGCTGCCCAGGGTGGCGAAGACGCGGTCGGCGGCGGCCGCCTCGCTCCGCGCGACGACCTGCAGGAGGAAGTGCTGGCGCAGGCGGCCCATCTGGAAGTCCCCTTCGACTTGGTACGCTTTGTTGGTCATGGTGTTCACCGATTCAGGTTCCGAGGGCCTCGTCGATGCGGCCCAGCTCGATGCCGGTCGTCTTCGAGCCGCACGCGACGCCGCTCGGGTTCGCGGCGATGCCGGCGCCAACCAGGCCGTGGCCGTGGTTGACCGTCCCGATGCGTGCCGGCGCATGCAGGCACTTCTTGATAAACGCGAGTTCCCCCTCCGAGGCGAGGGGGTGGCAGAGCACGCCGCGGTTGGTGGCGACGGCGGCGGTCCCGACGGTGGGGAGGCCGGCGACGGTGCCGCGCTCCACCGGGACGTCGAGGGCGTCCTGCACCGCCTTCATGGCGCGCGCCGTCAGGTCGGGGTGGACGAGGGCGCCGTGGTCGTTGCACAGCACGTTGTTGCCGGCGGCGTTGAGGCGGCTGACCTCCAGGCGGATGGCCACCAGCCCGGCGTCCTCCAGCGCCTGCACCTCGCGGTCGGTGGCGAAGTCGGCCACCACGGCGCCGTTCTTGTTGGCAGCCACCAGGGAGCCGACCAGCTCGGAGCCGCCGATGGTGAGCGGGATGGAGGTCAAGCCGAGCGCCGCCTCCAGGTCGGCGATGTTCTGCTCGGTCAGCCCGGGCGGGACGAAGAGGTGCGTGCTCGTCGCCTTGACGTAGACCCCCACGTTGGGGTTGCCGAAGGGGTCGAGGCGCTTGAACACGGGATCACCAGGGAATGGAAAGGAAAAGGGGGATGCGAAGGACTACTCCTTCTTCTCAGCGGGCTCGTCGGCCGGCTCCGCCTTCTCGGCGGCGGGCTCCTCGTGGGAGTGGCCGGCGCCGAACTCCTTGGCGTCCGCGATGAACTGCTTGGCCTTCTCCTCGGAGCCGACCGCCTCGGCGACCTTCGCGGGGTCCGCGCTGGCCAGCTCGGCGGCGGTCGTGATGCCGGCCTTCTCGAGCTTCTCGGCGGGGGCGGGCCCGATGCCCTTGACGTCGGTGACGGGGTGGTCGTGCTCGCCGCCCTCGCCCTCCTCGGGCGCGGGGGCCTTCAGGATCTGCTTCTCGGCCGCCTTCTCCTTGCGCTCGGCAATCTCGGTGCGGACCGAGCCCTCGTGGCTGGTCTCCGGCAGCGTGACCTCGACCACGCCGTCGCTGAAGCGGGTGGCGCGCACGCGCACCCGGCTCGGGATGGTGAACTTGCCACGCGCCCAGATCAGCTCGTTGACCTCGTTGTCGAGCCAGATGTCCTCCGACTTCATGTGGCGGGTGAGGAAGCGCTTGACGTCGCGGACGGCGAGCTGGGCGCGGCGGGTGCGGACGAGG
>JBHELM010000112.1:0-17934 GCA_046352715.1 Thermoplasmatota archaeon
CGCGGCCTCCTCGTCGTCGACGGCAGCGCCGCCGCCAGCCTCAACGGCACGGAGCTGACCCTGCGCATCCCGCGCACCAGCCCCTTCGTCAACCTTCCCCGCGGCGCGACTCCCGGCGCCTACCGCGTCGACCACCTCGCCGTCTACAGCCTGCCCGAGCTCTGCTTCCCCAAGCAGGAGGTCCCGAGCCAGGGCACCTACACCTGCGCCCCGCTGGCCAAGCCCATCGCGCCCACCGCCACCACCCCCCCCAGCACCGAGGCGCACTGGGACAACGCCCCCGACACCGGCTTCGGCCGCGCCTTCACCTTCCCGTCGCCGCCCACCCCCGGCGGGACCCAGACGCAGACGGTGGCCACGGTGACGCAGACGCGCACCCAGACGGTGACGCAGACGCAGACCTTCACCTACACGTACACCTACACCCAGAACGGGCAGACGTACACCTACACCCAGACCGTGCCGCCGCCGGCCGGCCAGACCACCGCCCCCCCGACCACTGCGGCCAACCCCGCCACCGGGGCGCCGCCCGCCACCGCCAAGAAGAGCCCGGCCCCCGAGGTCATCCTCGTCCTGGCCGGCGTGGCCGGGCTGCTCGCGGTCCGCCGCCGGCTCAGCGCGTGAAGGCGCGCACCGTCAGCCGCTCGAAGAAGTGCGACTCCTCCAGCAGGACGCCGCAGCGGTAGCCCACGCCGGCCAGCTCGCGCTCCAGCGGCCCCGGGTCGCTGAGGGACGAGTGGACGACCAGGAGCGTTCCCGGCAGCGGGCGCAGCGCCCCGACCTGGCGCGCGAAGCGCAGCACCGTGGCGTTGCCGTCCGGCCCGCCGTCGAAGGCGAGGTTGAGCGGCCCCGGGACGTACTCCGCCGGCGTGGTGGGGAGGTAGGGCGGGTTGAACGCCACCACGTCGAACGGGCCCGCCACGCCGCCCAGCAGGTCGGTCTGGACGGCGCGCACCGCGAGGCCGTTCTGCCGCGCGTTGTGCTGCAGCAGCCCGACCGCGTGCGGGTTGAGGTCGGTGGCCACCACCTCCGCCCCGCAGCGCGCCGCCACCAGGCTCACCAGGCCCGCGCCGCAGCCGACCTCGAGGAACCTCTGGCCCGGCCGGAGCGTCTGGTGGACCGCCCTGGCGAGCAGGAAGGTGTCCTCGGCGGGGCGGTAGACCTCGTCGTGCAGCGCGAGGAAGTAGCGCTGGCCGTCCGGCCCCTCCCACTCCATCCTAGCGCCCCCGGCCAAGTCCGGGCCGAAGCGTGCGCCCAAAGGTCGGCAGCCGGGTCGGCTGCGGGCCAGGCAAGGCGAGCGTGCTCACTCCTCCCGCAGGCGGCGCGCCAGCTCGGCGAAGACGGCTGGCTCGACCTGCTCGGGGCGCTCGCCGGCCAGCCCCATCCCCTCCAGGACCGCCCCGGCGCGGGCGACCGGGATGCCGAGGCCGGCGACGGCGGCGGGCACGGTGTTGCGCATCTGCTTCCGGCGTTGCTGGAAGCTGCCGTCGACGGCGGCGCGCCACACCTCCTCGTCCGTGACCTCGAACGGCGGCGTTGCGTGCGGCCACAGCCGGAGGACGACCGAGTCCACCTGCGGCGGCGGGTCGAAGCAGCCCGGCGCGACGTCGCGCACCTTCCCGGCGTGGACCCAGCGCGCGGCGTGCACCGACAGCCGGCCGTACGCCCCGTCGCCGGCCCTGGCGAGCAGGCGCGCGCCGAACTCGGCCTGGTACATCAGGACCGCCAGCCCCCAGCGGGTCGCCGGGTCGCGCAGCAGGTCCAGGAACGCCACCGTGATGGGGCCGGAGATGAGGTAGGGGAGGTTGGCCACGATGCGGTCAAACCTGCCGAGTGCCGCGAGGTCCACCTGCACCGCGTCCCCCTCGACGACCTCGACGTTGGGCCAGCGGCCGTGCAGCGCCTCCGCGAGCCGGCGGTCGGCCTCGATGGCGACGACCTTGCCCTGCGCGCCGACCGCCGCCGCAAGCAGCGCCGTCAGGTTGCCGGGGCCCGGGCCAATCTCAAGGACACGCTGCCCCGGCGCCAGCTCCGCGGCGGCCACGACGTCCGCCAGCACCTGCTGGTCGCGCAGGAAGTGCTGCCCCAGGTCCTTGCGCTGGCGGTGGCCAGCCGGGACGCCCGCCATGGGGTTGCGGAAGCCGCGGCGGTCGGTGCCCCCCTCCTGCCGGTGGGGCCGGTCGCGGCGGAAGGGGTCGGGGGCCTGCAAGCACGCTGGGCAGGCGCCGGCCGGATTTCAAGCGGACCGGTCCGGCAGCGCCTGCCAGCCGACGTACTCCTGCTCCTCCGCCGTGCCGAAGCGCTGCCCGTCCCAGTCCCGCCGCTCCACCCGCAGGCGGCCCGGCGCTGCGTGCAGGAGGTTGTAGCTGTTCGGCTCGCCGCGCACCCGCACGCTCGTCGCGGTGCCCGCGCCTACCAGCACCACGCGGTGCGGGCCGTCCACGGCGTGGGCACGCGACTCGGAGCGGCCGGCGATGTGGTGGTGCCCGGTGAGAACGATGTCCACGCCGGCCTCCTCCATCGCCAGCAGCGCCGGCTGCCAGCCCCGCACCAGCGAGTGCCCGCGCCCGCCCGCGGGGGGCGAGAACGGGTGGTGCGCGACCACGATGCGCAGCCGGCCGCCCTGCTGCGCGGACCAATGCCGCACCGCCGCGACCTGGAGGGGCGTGACGCGGCCACCCTTCCACACCAGGTGCCACGCCGTGTTCAGGCCGAGTGCCGCGACCTGCCCGTCCGCATGCTTGGGCAACGGCTCCGGCGCGATGGCCGCCCGGAAGCGGTGCAGCGGCCACCCCAGGCGGCGCGCCACGTTGTGCAGGGGGATGTCGTGGTTGCCCGGCACCGCGAGCCAGGGCGCGGGCAACTGGTCGAGGAAGGCGCGGGCGGCCACGAACTCGGAGCGCCGGGCGCGCTGCGTCAGGTCACCGCTCACGGCCACCAGGTCGGGGCGCAGCGCGCGCAGGTCGGCCAGCAGCCCCGCCACCACCCGCGGGTCAGTGCGCCCGAAGTGGAGGTCCGACAGGTGGGCGATGCGGCTCACGGCGCCTCCGGGGCCAGCAGCCGCAGGGCGCCGGGGCGGATGCGGTAGCGCAGCGGCAGCTCCAGGCGCGCCACCTCGCCGTCGAGCGCCACGCGCAGGGTGCGGCGGTGCGCCGACGCGATGGTGACGGTGGACGCCTCCTCGGCCCCGAGGTCGCGCGCCGTGTCGAGGCGGCCGGCGAGGGCGCGCACGGCCAGCGCCAGGACGGCCGGCCGGGAGGCGCGCCGGATGGTGTAGACGCCGAGGCGGCCGGTGTCGAGGGCGGCGCGGTGGCCCACGCGGCCGAAGCGGGTCTCGTACGGGTTGTTGCCGACGAAGACGCACGGCGTCACGCGCTGCTCCGGGCGGCCGTCCACCGCCACGAGGACGCGGTGCGCGGGGAGGCGCTGCAGCGCGGCCCAGGCCGCCGCCACCATGGCCACGCGCTTCGGGCCACCCTGCCGCGCGCGCTCGCCCAGGGCTTGCGGGTAGAGCCCGATGGAGGAGTTGTTGACGAAGACGCGCCCGTTGACCTCGGCCACGTCGACCGGCCGCGCCGCCCCCGCCGCCACGGTGCGCGCGGCGTCCGCGAGGCCCAGCGGGATGCCGGCGTCGCGCGCGAAGTGGTTCAGCGTCCCCAGCGGCAGGACCCCCATCGCGGCCCGGCTCCCGGCCAGGGCGGCGGCGACCGCGCCCACGGTGCCGTCCCCGCCGGCGGCCACGACCGTCCCGGCCCCCTGCGCGACGGCGCGCTGGGCCGCCAGGGTGGCCTGCTGGCCTCCCACGAACTGAATCTCGGGCGACAGGCCGGTCCCCGCGAAGGCGGCCGCGATGGCCGTGGCCCGCCCCCGCGCGCTCCGCCCGGAGGAGCGGTTGGCGAGGACGACGGTGCGCACCAGGGAGGATTCCCGGCCGTGGGTTAAGGCATGCGCCGCCCGCAGCCGTGCGGCCGCGCGGGGCCCATCCAGCGTGCAGCAGCCCTGAAGTCCCCCCTTCGGCTTGGCCGCGCCGTGGGCATCGAGTTGACCGGCCTCCTGGCGGGCACGGGCGCCAAGATGAAGGCCGAGGTGGGCGAGGGCCACGTCGCCTTCCGGGGCGCGTTCAAGGCCGACGTCCCGTTCGAGGAGATTGTCGCCGAGGCGCGCGGCACCCTGCTGGTGCTCTCCTGCCGCGGCCACGTCGTCGAGCTGGGGGCGGGGGCGAAGGCCGGCGCGCTGGCGGCGAAGGTGCGCAGCCCGCCCAGCCGGCTCGACCGCCTCGGGGTCCCGCCAGGAGCCTCCGCTGCGGTAGCGGGGCCGCTCGACGCCGCGTTCAGGACGGAGCTGGGGACCCGCGCGGCGGTGGCGGCGGGGGCGCCGCGGCAGCCGGTCGAGCTGCTGTTCTTCGCCGTGGAGTCGGCCGCGCAACTGGAGCCCTTGCCCAAGCTGGCGATGCTGGTGGCGCCCGGCGGGTCGCTCTGGGTCGTCCACCCCAAGGGCAAGGCGCCCACGGAGGCGCAGGTCGCCGCGGCGGGGCGTGTCGCCGGCCTGCGGCAGGCGGCGACGGGCGTGCGGTTCTCGGAGACCCACGTGGCGATGCGGCTCGCGCGCCCGGCCTAGGAGTGGTTCAAAGAGAGCGGTGTTTTTGGGGCTTGCGAGCCGCGAAACCACGATTCACGGATTTGCACGGAGATTGAATCCGCGTCCTCCGTGCAATCCGTGGTTTGGTCGGGCCGGCGCCGAACCACAAGCCGGAGGGCGTGAAACTTCTAGCGGCCGCCGAGGTGGGAGTGGAAGCCCTTGCCGGCGCGGAACTTGACCTTGGTGCTGGCGGGCTTGGGCTTGGTGACGTAGGGCGCGCCCGTGAAGGGGTTGGTGGCCTTCTGGCCGCCCTTCTGCGCCGGGCGGACGGTCTTCGAGAAGGCGCCGACGCCGGTGATGGTGACGCGGTCGTTGCGCTTGAGCAGCTTCGCCACGCCCTCGAACGTCGCGTTGACGGCGGCGCGGGCGTCCTTGCGGTTCAGGCCCGTCTGCTCCGCGACGTACTCGGAGAGGTGCGTGGTCTTCGCGCTGGACTTGGAGCCGGACGGCTTCGCTGCCATGATGCCCGGGAACCGGTCCCTGTTGATGAGCGCACGGGCTGGGGCAGGCGCGGCGGAACCCTCATGCCACCGCGGCCGCAACCCGGGGCCATGGCGCCGCCGACCCACAGGCCATCCCGCGTCCGCCGCAAGGCCCCCCACGCCACCAAGGCCCCCACCTTCCGCCGGGGGGACCACGTGGAGTGGAACTCGGAGGCCGGCCGGGTGCGCGGAACCATCCTCAAGAAGGTCACGCAGGAGCGGGAGTTCAGGGGCCGCGTTCGGCACGCCTCCCGCGCCGAGCCGCAGTACGTCATCCAGAGCGACAGGACGGACCACGTGGCCATGCACAAGGGAGCAGCGCTGCGGAAGGTCTAGGGGCCGGACTCCCGCACCTCGATGTCGTCGACGAAGTAGCCGGCGAGCGTCCCCTCGCCGCAGGCGGGGGCCAGGGGGGTGTCGCCGCCGCACCAGTCCGCCTCGAAGCGGAACAGGAGGTCGACGGTGCGCCCGGCGCGGCTTGCGAGGTCGACGCGCACCTCCGTCCAGCCGGGCGACGGCGTGTCCGTCGAGCCCAGCGTCTCCAGTTGGCCGTCCACCAGGAGGCCCCAGGAGAACTCGTCGCCGCTGTGGGCCTCGGAGTCGCCCTTGTAGAAGAAGCGCCACTCCGGCTTCTGCAGCCCGGCGAGGTCGAGGGTGGGGGCGTGCAGGTCGTAGATGGCCTGGTCGTGGTAGCGCCCCGCCGCCTCGTCCTGGAACGTCCAGCTCCGGCTCCCGCTGTGCGCCTCCTTGCCGGAAGGATGCCACTCCCCTGCGCCAGGCGGTTGCCCACGCCGGGGTCGAGCCAGGTGCGCGCCCTCCACTCGCTGGCGGACTCCGCGTCCTCACGCAGCACGACCTTAAGGGCGGGAGCCGGGCCGGGGGTGTCCGGGTCTGGAGTGGGCGGGCCCGTCGGGTCCGTGGAGTCCGTTGCAGGTTCCCCAGCACACCCCGACAGGAAGACCCCGAGCAGGGCAAGGCTGGCCAAGGCCACGCGCACGCCTCAACGCCGCCCTCGGGCTACATAGCGATTGCCGCCGGCGTGTCGCTGCCTCGTCCAAAAAAGTGGAGCAGGGCCGTTTGCGCCGCCGGTCATGGACGCCCCGCGCGCAGGCGTGGGCGCGGGGTCAAAAGCCGCAGCGGACTCTGGCCATGCATGATTGGCCGCGTCTCGGCTGCCTTCGCCTTGGCCTGGGCCGCAACCTCCATGGTCGTGGGGCCGGGCGGGGCCGCCTTCGTGCGCCTGGCCGGCAACGAGGCGGCGGCCGGGGTGTTCGTCGCCCTGTTCTACGTCGGCGCGGCGGTGGGCGGCTGGGGTGGCGGCCACCTGATGGACCGCGTGGGCCGCCGGCCCGTCGTCGTGGCGGGATACGTCCTCGGCGCCACCGGCTACATCGTCGCGGGCTGGGCGCAGCACGCGGGGGCCCTCGCCGCCTTCGTCGCGGGGACGCTCCTGCTGGCCGCCGCGTCGGGGGCCCTGACGCTGGGCCGCCTCGCGGTCGCCGAGGCCGTCGAGCCGGCGCGGCGGGGCCGTGCGCTCGCCATCCTGCAGGCCAGCGCCACGGCGGGCGCCGTCGTGGGGCCGCTCCTGCTCATCGCCGCGCCGCGCCTGCCCATCCCCGCCGGGTCGTCGCCGCTCGACGTCGTGTGGTGGGTCGCCCCGCCGCTGCTGCTCGCGGGCGCGGCCCTGGTCGGCACCGGACCCGCTTGGCCGAGGTGGACCGCGCCGGGGCCGGTGGCCACGCAGCCGGGCTCCAGCGCGCTGTGGCCCGCGATTGCCACGCTGGTGCTGGTGCAGGCGGCCATGGTCGCGGTCATGGCCGTCGCGGGGCCCGTCGTGCTGCACGCCGGCCACGGCGCCGACGCCATCGGCGCGGTGGTGCTGCTGCACTTCGCGGGCATGTTCGGCCTCAGCCTCCTCATCGGCCGCGTCGCCGACCGCCGCGGGCGGCCGTTCACCATCGCGTGCGGCTGGACCCTCTTGGCCGTGGGCGGCGCAACCGTCGCGTTCCTGCCTGGCCTTCCCGGCTTCGCCGTGGGCCTGATGCTCGTCGGGTTCGGGTGGAGCTTCGCCTACCTGGGCGGGACGGCGATGTTTGCCGACCGCGCGCCGCCGCAGAGCCGCGCCCGGCTGCTCGGGCGGATCGACCTTGCGGCGTCGCTGCTGGCGGCAGCGACCGCGGCGGGGGCGGGCGTCCTGTTCGCGCGGCACGGGCTCCTGGCCCTCGGGCTGGCGGCGGTCGCCATCGCCCTGTGCGGCGGGCTGGTGCTGGCGGCGGTGGGAATGCCTTGGCGGAGGCGGAGCCCGGGCGAGGGCTGAGCCTGCGCGCAGGGCCGGGACGGCTCCCGAGGCGCGAACCGGCAGGCAGGGACGAAGGGATGCGCCGCTGGCACGGCGTGGGCTGCCGCGGCCCTCAGGTGTATCTCGCCTCAAGCTCGGCGAAGAACGCCTTGAAGAGTTTCACGAAGCCGGCCTCGGTCAACTGGATCTCGTCGCCCGGCTTGAGCTTCAGCACGGAGGTCTTCGGCGGGAGCTTGATGCCGGAGCCGGCGGACATCGGCCACCCCGGCAGCTTGTCCACCTGCAGCTTGCCGCCGTTGAGCAGGAGCGAGTTGCACAGGACCCGGACCTCGTTGAGCGGGTTGCCGTCCTTGCCCTCGGCGCCCGTGAGCCGGTGGACGAACAGGTAGTCCAGGAGAAGGACCTGGCCGTTGAAGAAGCGCGCCTCGAACTCCTTGGGCGCCGACTTGCCGAGCGCCTTGCGGTAGGCCTTGAGGTCCGCGTCCACCCTGGCGCGGCAGGCGTCGATGTACTCCTGCGGGTAGGCCTTCATCCCGAGCATGGTCACGTCCCGGATGGGCGGCGCAGGACTTCAGCCAAGCGGTCCCACGCCACCCGGGCCCCGGCCTCCGCGCCATACTGCACCATGCCGTCGCGCTCCTCCTTGGAGCCGCAGAGGTTGGTCAGCGTGAGGTGGGTCTTGCCGTCCCGCTCCGCGAGTTCGACGGTCGCGACAATCTCCCGCCCCGGGTTCGCCTCGGCCACGAACGTGTAGACCAGGCGGGTCACGGGCTTGACCTCGCGGTAGACGCCGCGGAACGCCATCTCCGGGCCGTCGCCGCTGCGCTGCACGAAGCGCCACTCCCCGCCGGGCCGGACATCCATCCGGTCGACGCGGATGCTGCTGCCCTTGTTGGCCCACCACAGCGGGACCAGCTTCGGGTCGGTGTAGGCGGCGAACACCCGCGCCGCGGGCGCGTCGAAGGTGTACTCGAGGACGAACTCGCGGTCCGAGACCGCCCGCAGGCTTCCGGTATTCTTGGTCGGGGTCATGGTCGCACCTTGCGCTTCGCCTTGGCATCCGTCTCGACGAGGGCGGCCAGCCGCCGGACGCGGTCCAACTGGTCGTGGGCGTAGCGCCGCATCCAGGCGTCAAGCTGCCGCAACGGCTCCGGGCGCAGCGAGTAGATGCGCCGCTGGCCTTCGGCGCGGGCGGTGACGAAACCGGCCTCCTGCAGGATGCGCAGGTGGCGGGAGACACCAGGCTGGTGGATTGCCACCGCCTCCACAAGGTCGCCCACCGAGCGCTCCCCGGCGTGCAGCACCTCGACGAGGCGGCGCCGTGTCGGGTCGGCGAGGACGGTGAAGACGTCGGCGGAGGCCATGGACATTCTATCGCGTTTGGTGTATATACATGTATGGTGATGTGATGACGACTGCGCGCCTTCAAGCGACACTGCATCACCCATCTGCTTCCGGGGGGCAAGCAATGGCGCGGTGCAGCGAGCGGGGGCCGTTTGAAGGTCTCCCCGATGAACGGCAATCGTCACCACTTCCAGTCAAAAAGTCACAAGCCCCGAATGCGCAACGACGTGCGATGAGGCGGCCAAGAAGTCTAAAGTGGAACCCATTGGTTCCGTTTTTCCGTGACGCGAAGCCTGGAGCACGAAGCCGAGTACCCGCACCCCGTCGACAACGTCTGGCGGCGCCCCCCACGTTTTGTTGTTGGTTGCTAAAGTGTGCGGTCCAGGGCCAAGTTGCGTGGTGGATGCCATTCCGAAGGCTGTGCAGTGGGCGGTCGACAACCGCGCCCAAGTCATCAGCCTCAGCCTGGGATCCCAAGGCAGCCTCTCGTTTCTTGACAAGCAAGGCACGCAGCAGCGGGAGCTCACCGATGCCATCGCCTCCGCCGCCGCCCATGGCGTCGTGGTGATTGCCGCCGCCGGCAACGCCGGACCCGACAACAGTGACGTATCGACTCCCGCAGACATCCCTGACGTCATCTCAGTGGGAGCCGTGCGGGAGGATGGTTCCGTGTGGGCGAACAGCAGTCGCGGCAACGACGAAGCCAACCCCTGCACACCAGTCTCAGCGCTGCCGGTTGCGCTGCCGAGTCGCTGCGACCCTGACAAGAAGCCCGAGGTTGTTGCCCCCGGCGTCGAGGTCCTGAGCGCGTGGGTTGGCGACGGCTATGCGCGTGCCAGTGGCACCAGCCAGGCAACCCCGTTCGTGACCGCCACGGTGGCGCTCATGCTCGAGGGACACCCGCCCCTTAACGACCGCGGTGACGTCGTCTATCTCAAGCGCGTCTTGGAGTCCACGGCGGCTGCCGTGCCTGGCCAGCGCTTGCCGCACGACAACGCCGCCGGCTACGGGCTCATTCAAGCCATGGCCGCCCTCACCGCCTACCACCCTTGATTGAAGTGGCAGCCACGCAGCGCAATAGGTGTGTTGGCCTGAGACGAATCCCGGCGACTGGCCCCGCTGCAAGGTGTGGCGCAGGTTCTAGGCTTGCTTCAGTGTGCATGCTTCCCAATGTGGAGGTAACGCGCCGACAAAACAGTCTCCAAGAGATGGTTCAGCAGCCCTGGCCCCATTTGAGGGGTGGCAGAGCCGCGTCTGCCAAGCCGCATCAGGGTGTCGCGGCTGTGGGTGCACGCGGCCGTGCCGCAGCCGGAGAACACATGCCCATCCCTACACGCCTGCCTCCCAGCCTGCCGTCCCTGCTAGCGGTCCTATTGCTTGCCACCACTGGCCTCCTGCCAGCCCCCGCCAACGGCGCAACATTCACCCCCGCCGCTTCGATCCCGTCGACGCACCTGCCGCTCTCCTTCGAGGAGAACCACGGCCAAGCCGACGCCCGCGCCCTGTTCCTGGCGCGCGACGGGGAAGCCACCCTCTTCCTCACCCACGACGGCCCACTGGTCAGCCTGCGCACCCCAACCCCCATCCCGTCACGCGCACAACTCCTTGCCGGACCTGCACCACAGGAGGCAATGGAGACAGCCGCCATCCAGATGGCCTTCCGCGGCGCCTCCCCGGCCACGCTGCTCCCTGAGAGGCCGCTTGCGACGCGCAGCAACTACCTCCTGGGCTCCGACCCCTCCAAGTGGGTGACAGGCGTCCCGCACTACGCCCAGGTGCGCTATCAGGGCCTCTACCCCGGCATCGACCTCGTGCTGCACGCTGCCCCAAGTGGGGGACTGGAGTATGACTTCGACGTTGCACCCGGCGCCGACCCCGGCCTCATCCAAATCGAATTCCAGGGCGCGCACGTCACCCTCGACGACGGCGCCCTTCTCCTGCAAGTCGGCTCCTTCACGTTGCGCCACGGCGCCCCCGTCTCGCACCAGGTCCGCAACGGCGCCCACATCGAAGTGGACAGCGCATTCGTGCAGCACGATGGCGCCGTCGGCTTCCAGCTCGGCCCACACGATTCCCGCCTCCCGCTCGTCATCGACCCCGTCCAGACCCTCTACTCAACCTACTTCGGTGGCGGGGCCTTCGACGCGGTGCAGGGCCTGGCGGTCAACCCGGCGGGGGGCGCCTACCTCGCAGGCGGAACCGAGTCCGGCCACCCCATCTTCCCCATCAGCGTCGGGGCCTTCCAAAACGGCAACGCAGGCAGCGTCGACGCCTTCGTGGCCGAGCTCAACCCGGCGGGGACTGGCATCGTCTTTTCCACCTACATCGGTGGAAGCGGCGACGAGCAGGCGATGGCCATCGCCATCGGCCTCGACGGCATCCCGGTCGTCACCGGCTACACCACCTCCAGCAACTTCCCCACCGCCTCCAAGTACGGCGTTGGTCTCGCCCCCTACCAAGCCAGCCTGAAGGGGGGGCAGGATGCCTTCGTGGCCAAAGTCAAAAACGACGGCACCGACGTCGTCTACTCCACCTACCTCGGTGGTGACGGCGACGACGGCGGCTACGGTGTTGCCATCGACCAGCAGGGCCGCCCCTACGTCACCGGCCAGACCTGCCAGCCAAGTAGCGGCACGGACTTCCCCACCACGGCCGGCGTCTTTGCCGGCATCCGGGTGACCGGTTGTGACGGCTTCGCAACACGCCTGGTGGAGGACACCAGCACGGGCAACCTGAAGGTCGGGCTTTCCTACTCGACGTTCCTGGGCGGCACCGGCGATTGGGGCAATGGCATCGCGGTAGACCTCCTCGACCAAGCCTACGTGGTCGGCTCGGCCGACTCCTCATGGCTCGCGCCCCTCAACGGCTTCCAGACCACCTTTGGCGGCGGCATCGACGGCTACCTTGCGGTGCTTGACGCCAACGGCGCATCCGTGACCTATTCGCCCTACATCGGCGGAAGCGGCACCGACCAAGCGTGGGGCGTAGCGGTGCGGGGGCTTGGGGCAGTCGTGGTGGGGGACACCTACTCAACCGACTTCCCGCTGCCTCCCTCCAGCGGCAGCAGCAACAGCGGCGGCTCGGACGCCTTTGCCACCGTCATCGACGTCACGGCCACGGGCGCCGCCTCGCTGGTGGACGCCACCTATTGGGGCGGCTCGAGCGACGACTTGGGGTGGTCAGTGTCAGCCGATCCCCTGGGCGCCATCCACATGGCGGGCTTCACCCACTCCACCGACTTCCCGGTCACCAGCGACGCCATGCAGCCCTCCAACAACGGCGGCTGGGACGCGTTTGAGACCACGTTCTACCCATGCAGCGGCATCATGACGCCACCGCCCTTGATGCCGTGGTACTCCACCTACTGGGGAACAACGGGGGACGACGCCGGCACGTCCGTCGGGTCACGCGGGGGCCAATTCGGGCAAGGCAACGACGTCTTTCTTGCCGGGTACGCCGAGGACGGCATGTTCACCTCACCGGGCGCCTTCCAGGTTGGCAACGCGGGTGGCCTCGATGGTTTCGTGACGGACACCTTCATCGAGCTGCCCCTATGCATGTCGCCTCCGCCCACGGGTGGCGGTGGAACCGGCCCCGGCCACGTTGCAAAGACGTTCGAGACCACGGTCGCATCGTCCGTTGACTTCAAGGGAGGCGTCGGCATCGAAGACCCCGACAACCCGGACAGCGCCTGCACGGCTGCCCTGTTGGGCGTGCGTGGCAGCCAACCCGTCTCGAAGGCCTGGGAGGCGGACCAGAACCTGGGCACCAACCTGAATGGCCCCGGTTTCGGCATCAGCAACTTGGTACCCCTCCTGAGCCCGGTCCCCGGGCACCCGAGCCAGGGTGGCATCAATCTCGGCATCGCCTGCCCTATCCCGGGCTCCGATCCCGGCAACCTGTGGCTGATTTGGAGCGGCATGAACTGGCGCAGCATCGAGGCCGACTCCTCGACCCAGATCAACTTGTGCACCCAGCAGACCTTCGCCAGCAGCAGCCCCGGCTGCCTGGCTGTTCCGGGCAGCAACCTGGACTTGATTGTGTCGGCCTGCGGCAGCCTCAAAGGCCCCGCCACGACCTTTGGCCACAACTACCTGGATGGCAGGGGCAAGGAAGTCAATGGCCTGCCGTTTGACACGCTTGCGATGAAGAACCAGGCCATCTCGTGCACCCCGATCGACTCAGTGGACTACACTGGCACGGTGCAGAGCTTCGGCGGCGGCTCGGCGTCGCAGACCTTCGAGCGTATCAAGAACGAGGCCGTCGTCCACGCTGGGGCCGGCACACGCTACATGGCGATTTGTTGGAGCATCGACTACGTCGACTTCACCAACCCGCTGGCTCCTCTCAGCTTGGTGGCCACAGCCCACGACTGGAAACTCATCATCGACGTGGGCGACCCCGCTGGCGTGGCCGGCATCGCCGCAGCAATTGTCACCCACTATGGCGCAGCCCAAGCGGGCGACGGCGGTGTGGGCCCGGCCACCACGGCGCTGCGCGGCTTCTACGACTTCAGCGGCGACAACGGCTTCGGGCCCTGTCCCGGCTGGGCGCCGGCTCCCGCCACCAAGAAGCCCTCTCCGCTCATCTGAGAGCACCGGGTCTGTTTTCCTCTCTTTCCTTACCGGTGCCGTTTACCGACGACGAGGACGATGGGGAGCCACGGCCATGAACTGAGGAAAGGCTCAAGGGAGTTCCTTTGCGGATGCAGAAAGGCGGGGGCCAAAGCAGGGCCGGCTTGACGAGCACGCCTTTATGCCGAGCCCTAGATGGCTGCACAGGTGAAATCATGCGCATTCTTCTTGCCACCACCCTCGGCCTGAGCTTGGCCGCCCTCTTCCTGGCCGGCACCGCTTCCGCGGCTCCTCCCATCGGCGGCTGCAACTTCGCCACGAACCCGTGCTGGAACGGCGCCCTCGCGTGCGTCGGCATCAGCCAGCAGGTGCCCGTCTGCGTCCAGAACCCCGGCGACCCTCACGCCTGCGTGACCGACGCCGTCAACACCGACGGCACCCCCGCCTCCTGCGCCGGACTCGTCTGTTACGGCCTCGGCGGGATGAAGTGCTACGGGCAGCCTCTCCCGCAGTGCTGGGACATCTGCATCTAGGCTGACTCGCTCAACGCCGTGGTCAACTGAGAGCCCGGCCCCATTGGCCGTCCGCGTAGGCGCCTGCGCCCAAGTCAGGGGCTTGCACGGCGTCCGTCTTCGAGGTGGCGCTTGAGGGCATCCATCGTGGTGCGCAGGTTCTTGCGCATCATGGGCTTCATCAACGGCGCCACGAGCCGCATGGCTCCCCGCGGCTGCATGACCAGCTCATGGTCGATGCGCGTCCCGGTCCCCTCTGGGGTGAGGGTGAAGAGATGCCCGCCGCCGAAGGCCTTGCCCTGCGGAGCGATGCGCACGCAGCGGTCCTTCTCATACTCCTGCAACTCCTGCGGCATCATCCCAAATCCGCGCACCGTGAACTCGAAACGGGACCCCTGCCGCGCCGGCCCAGGCGTGAGCGCCTTGGCCTGCTTCACGGAAGGGTTCCAGTCCGGAAACCGCTCAAGGTCAACGATGGCCGCAAACGCCTTCGCGGGGGGGCAGGCCACCGTGTGGGACATCTTGATGGTGGGCATCGGCCCGCGACCGCCCAGTGTGACTTGGGGTTTGCGCCCGCGCCGCCGGGCCCGCGCCATGGGTTGTCTGCCGTAGCGACAACTCCTCTTCCTGCATCAAGTTGAGGCCGACTAGAAGCAGAAGATGGCGCAGCCTGCGTTCGGGACATAGGTAGGTGCCGCAGGCGGTCCTCCCGCCACCGCGACCGTGACGTAGCCGACGTAGAGGTCCAGGGTGGCGACTCCTGCGGCAACGTGGATGTGAACCGCGGATCCACCATAGACCCATTGGCCCACCGCGTTCAGGTACGGTCCTCATTCCTCGTTGAACGTCACGGCGACGACCACGGCGTTGACGCCCGTCCACGGGAACAGGCAGACTGCCACGTCCTGCGGCGGCGCCAGAAGGTCCACCTCTGCCACGTCGCACGCCATGAAGGCGGTGGTGGCGAACGGGTTGCCGTAGGCGTTGGCCTCGAAGTCCAGCACTTCAGCACTCAAGATGTTCCCAGGCACCAAGGGGGACTGGAGGCTGAAGTCCTGGGCGCCGCCGCGGCCATAGGCTTGGTTCTCCAGACCAACGGGGCCGAAGGCCGAGGCGACGTCGCAGCGCGAGTGGACGGTGGAGGCGGCCAGCGACACCAGGTTGTTGCTGTAACTGACGCCCACTACCTGGGCGTCCGCATGTGCCGCAGGCACCGTGGGTGGCGCCAGGGGCGGGGGGCCCATCACGCCACCGGCGCCGGGGCCCACGAAGGCGCGGCTTTCCGCATAGTCCGACACCAGCGTTCCGCCGAGGGGGTCGGTGGCGATGGCCAGCAGCCCATAGGACAGGCACGACGCGCCATCCGCTGACAGCGGCGGGCAGAGGACCGGGTCCTTCGCGGGCGGCACGCAGGGGCCTCCCGTGCACCGGAAGCGGGCCGTGGTCGTGGTGAGGGGGAGGTCCAAGGGGTCGCACTGGCTGGCGCTGCAGCCGAGGGCATAGTTTTGGGCCAGGCCGGGGCCGAAGATGCCGCTTCCCGTGGCCATCACCAGGGGCAGCCCAATGGCGTTGGCGCCGCTGACGTGGCTGGAGGCAAGCTCGGAGGCGGGGGCGGGCAGGGACGGGGCCGCCGTCCATGTTGCGGTGGTGGGGTCGTATTCCTCCACGGTGGCCACGTTGATGCCGCCGCTGATGGTGCCGCCGATGACGTAGATGTGTCCCTCGCAAACGCCCGCCACGGCGTTGGAGCGCGCAGTCGGCATCGCCACCCCAGGCAACCACACGCTGGTGGCTGTGTCGAAGATTTCCACCGTCGCCAGCTCGGTCACGCCGTCGTAGCCGCCCGCGACATAGATGAGGTCACCCAGGTGGGTGACGGAGTAGACGTCCATGCGCGCCGTGGGCATGGGAGGCCCGATGGCCCAAGTGTTGGTCACCGGGTTGTAGATTTGCAAGTCGTTCCAGGCATTGGCCGGCGTGCCGCAGTAGGGGGTGCCGCAGTCACGGCCACCGATGATGTAGATGAGGCCGTTGACCTCGGCGGCGCCCGCCCCCGCGCGTGGGTTGGGCATGGGCGCACCGGCGGTCCAGAGGTTCAAGGCGGGGTTGTAGATCTCCACCGTATCGCACACAGCGCCAGCCACGAAGGTCGGGGAGCACCCGACGTTGCTGCGGCCGCCGATGGCGTAGTGGAGGCCGAGCGCGGTCTCGCCCACCAGTTCTGAGCGAGGGACCACGGCAGGCGCCAAGGCCGTCCAGGTGTCGAGGAGCGGATTGTACACCTCCATGTTGGTGGAGTCTCCGATGAACGGCGAGAAGCCGTGACTGACGAAGAACAGGGGACCGATGAAAGATCCGGCGGCGCCCTCGCGGCCGGTGGGCATGGGCGCGCGCGTCGACCAACCCTCGGAGGTGGCGTGGGCGGCTGCAAGCGGCAGGCTGGGGACCAGAATCAGGAGGGAAAGGGTCGCCGCAGTGGCAATCCGGAGGACGGCAGGAGATGCGTTGCGCATGGGATTTCGCTCCTCCCGCCAAGCGGGGGGAATTGCAGGACAGCAATAAGCCGATTCGCGAAGAATGGGCAGGCCGACCAGCCACATTCGTGGATCTGCCGGGGGAGCACAATCCATTTTTCCAACCTTGAACTGCTCCCGGCATAGCCCAAGCCGAGAGGGAAGGGAGCTTACACCTGCACCATTACCTTCTATGCGCCGAGGTTGGCGGAATACTCGGTAGGCGGTTCGGCGATGACCGGCAATCTTGCCGCGAGCCCGCTCTGGATTTAGGGGAAATCCTCGAATCGTTTTTCTGAGTCAATGCTTTTCCATCCCGGACCATCACCAAAGCAATTGGCCGAAGGAGAGTGGCGGTCATTGGACACCTGGCAGGTGGATTCATGGGAACGACACTCAAACTATGCACCGCATTTGTCTTGATTGCGGCTTCGATGCCGACGGCTTCGGCGCAGCCTCCCGGGAACTACTCGGTCACGTTCGAGTCCCTGACGGCCTCGTACTTCGACTTCAAGGACGGCGTGGGCATCGCCGACCCGACTGACCAAAACAATCCTTGCACCGCATTGCTGCTGGGCCTGCGCGGCACCCAACCCCCGGCTGAGACCTGGGACGTTGACCAGAACATGGGCACCAACCTCAACGGGCCAGCCTTCGGCATTGCCCCTCTGATTGGACCCATGAGCCCCGCTGGCGGCTGGCTCCCCGACTCGGGGGGCCTCAATCTCGGTTTCCCCTGCCCCCCTCAACTTGGTTCGGGAGGGGGGAATCTCTGGCTGGTCTTCAGCGGCATGAACTGGCGCAGCGCCCAAGCCGACTCCGCGACCAATTTGTACCTGTGCAGCCAGATGACGTTCACGTCCAGCAGCCCCGGCTGCCTAGCGGTCCCGGATGCCAACATGCACCTGTGGGTCAGCGCCTGCACGAGTGCTGAATCTGCGAGCTTCAGCCACGACTACACCGACGGGAAAGGCAAGTACCTCGCTGGCCTGCCGTTTGACACGCTGGGCCTCAAGAACGACATGATCAATTGCCCTGTTCGCCGCTCGATTGACTACACCAACACCATCCAGGACTTCACTGCAGGCGGCGCCAGCCAGACGTTTGACATCATCAAAAACGATGCGGTCGTGACCGCAGGCTCAGGCACCACCTACATGGCAATCTGTTGGCGCATCACTTACCTGAACTTCTCGGACCCGCTGGCGCCGACCTCGGAAATGGCGCAGACCCACGACTGGAAACTCATCCTTGACCTGAACGACGCTGGCGGCCCGGCAGGCTGGCTTTCCACCTTGCAGCTCCACTACGGAGGCCAACAGCCCGGCGACAGCGGCATCGGCGCCACCACCGCGCTGCGCGGCTTCTACAGCGATGATGCAGGCTACAGCAACAGCGTCTCCGACGGCCAGAACGGCCCCGGCCCCTGCACCAACGGCCCCAGCTACTTGACCAAGCTGAAGGAACCAAGTCCGCTCATCGGAGGGCTGGGTCCCTCATGCCCGCCCGAAACCGTCGGCGTGCCACCCACCTGTGTGCCCATCGACTGCCCACCAGGCAGCATCCCCTACA
>JBHELM010000113.1:0-3497 GCA_046352715.1 Thermoplasmatota archaeon
CCAGGTCTTGCCCATCTGGCACCTACGGGCGGGCCGGTTCCAGGTAGGTGCTGGAGTCGATGAGGCTGACGAACTGGTCGACCAGGGTGCGCGCGGTGGCGGCGTCGATGCTGCCCTTCTCCTTCATGCGCTTGATGCGGTCCTTCAGGCTGTCCTTCATGTCGGCGGGGTTGTACCGCACCCATCGCAGCATGTCGCTGACCTTGCTGCCGGGCGTGAGGCGCGTCAGGGTCCACTTGCCCGACTTGGGGTCCACCTCGAGCCACGCCTCGTTGGTCTCGCCGAAGAGGTTGTGGTAGTCGCCGAGGGTGTCCTGGTAGGCGCCGACGAGGGCCATGGCGAGGTAGTAGGGCTCCCCCTTGCGCAGCTTGTGGGTGGTCATGCTGCTCTTGGTGCCCTCGGGGTCGATGAAGCGCCGGATTTCGCCGTCGGAGTCGCACGTGATGTCCGCCAGGGTGGTGACTTCGTTGGGGCGCTCGCGCAGGCGGTGGATGGGCAGGATGGGGAACTGCTGCTTGACGCCCCACACGTCGGGCAGGCTCTGGAACAGGGAGAAGTTGCAGACGAGCTTCTGGCTCCCGAGGCTGTTGGCCTGCTCGTACTCCTCCGACTCCGTCTCGTCCTCCTCCTTCAGGATGTCGCGCACGCGCCCGAGGATGGAGCGGAACACCGTCTCGGCGCGGCCCAGGCTCTCCAGATTGAGGTGGCCGAGGTCGAAGAGGTTCTGCAGGTCCTCGCGGTACTGCACAGCGTCGTGGAACGACTCGAAGACGTTCTTGGGCGACAGGTTGTCGTAGGTCGAGAAGAGGTTCCACAGCGACGTCGGGTCGTCGTCGCGGGCGCCCTCCGGGTCGGGCTCCAGATTGAGGTAGGGGACGCGGCGGATGACGTCGACGACCAGCAGCGCGTGGTGGCTCACGACGGCGCGGCCGGACTCGTTGATGATGTGCGGCACCGGGACGTCGGCCTCGTCGCACACGTCCTTGAGCTGCGCCACGATGCTGCTGGCGTACTCCTCCATCGTGTAGTTGGCGGAGTTGCTGCCGGTGGAGCCGGAGCCGTCGTAGTCGACCGCCATGCCGCCGCCCACGTCGAGGTACTTCAGGGGCACGCCCATCTTGCGCAGCTCGGCGTAGATGCGGGCCGCCTCGCGGACGCCCTGCGTGATGCGGCGGATGTCCGAGATCTGCGAGCCGATGTGGAAGTGGATCTGCTGCAGGCGGTCCAGCATCCCGGCCTCCTTGACGCGCTCGACGGCGTAGAGCACCTCGGGGATGGTGAGGCCGAACTTGGCCCGCTCGCCCCCCGACAGCGCCCACTTGCCCGGCGCCTTGCTCCGGAGCTTGAGGCGGATGCCGAGGATGGGCTTGCTCTCCTGCTCCTGCATCAGCGGCAGCAGGACGTCCAGCTCGCCGACCTCGTCCAGGACGATGATGACCTCGTCCTTGAAGTGGGTCGCGCGGCAGGCCGCCTCCAGGAAGGTGCGGTCCTTGAAGCCGTTCACCACCAGCAGCGACTTGCGGTTCGGGTCCATCGTCAGCGCCGCGACCAGCTCCGCCTTGCTGCCCACCTCGAGGCCGTACTTCCACTTGCGGCCCGAGTTGGCGAGGGTGCGCACGACCTCCTGGCGCTGGTTGACCTTGATGGGGAAGACGCCGCGGTAGTCGACGTTGCGCAGCTTGTTGTCCTTGAGCGCCTTCTCGAACGCCCGGTTGAGGCGGTCGACGCGGTGCTGCAGAATCTGCGGGAAGCGCAGCGTCAGCGGGGTGTAGATGCCCTGCTCGCGCAGCGTGGTCACGATGTCGTGCACGTCCGCCTCGGGGCCGTCGGGGCCGAGCGGGTTGACGGCCAGGGTGCCGGAGCCGGTGACGCGGTAGTAGCCGTCCGCCCAGCCCGGGACCTGGTACAGCTCTTCGGCGTCGCGGACCGTGAAGTGGGCCACGCCGCGGCGACGTTGGCCCTGTTCTTCAGGATATGCACCGGAGACGCCTTCCGCCTCTGGATTTGAAGCGCGGCGCAGCGGGTTGCCCTGGGCCTGGCTTCGGCGCTTCCCATCCGCAGATTTAGCGGATTGCGCCGCTGCAAAAGGTTCGGTCATCCCTTCGTTGCCGACCGGTCCTCTGCGTGCCAGCTTCGAGGGGCCGACGGCCTAAGCAGGCTGGGCGCAGGCTTCCGGGTCCGGGGCCGACGATGCCTCGCCCATGAACGCGGGCGTGGCGGGGGCCTTGGGTCCCAGCAGCACGGGGGGGTCGGGCGCGGGGTGGACGCGGGTGGCGAGGAGGCTGGCCATGCGCGGGGCGTCCTCGACGTAGAGCCGCTTGGTGCGCCCCGCCGGCCGCTCCAGCAGGACGTTGGCCTCGCGCAGGCGGTTGAGGTGGAAGGTGACGAAGGAGCCGGAAGCGCAGAGCGCCCGCTTCAGGTCGCCGGGGGTGCTGCCGGGGTGCTGCAGCAGGTGGAGGCAGATGGTGCGCGGCGTCGGGCGGACGACGATGTGGAGCAGGTCGCGGTCGCGCCGGTCGAGCCCCTCGGCGGGGTAGTACGCCTTGCGGCCGCACCCCTCGCGCACCGCGACGTGGCCGAGGCGGGCCAGGATGCGGCAGTGGTAGGCCAGCGTGGACTGGTGCATCCCCAGCCCGTCCGCCAGGGCGCGCAGGTGCAGCCCGGGGTTGGCGCGGACGTGCTCCACGATGCGCTGGCGGGATGCGGTGTCGAGGGCGTTGCGGATGCGCATGGTTCCGGCTGGCGTTCCCCGGCCCGCACGATAAGCCAAGGCAAGAACGGGAGGAATCCGCGGGAGGGCGTGGGGCGCATGGCTTGCCGGAAATCGGCCAGGTTCCCCGGCAAAAACGTCACGCGTGGCTCTCCGGGGCGCGGGGGACGCGTGGCGATTTCGAGGCTTCACGAGAAGCATTAAGCGCGCCGCCCGCCGCAGCACCTCCGCATGCCGCTCTCCCAGGATGCCGTCGCCGCCGCCCTCGCCGTCGCCCTGGGGCACGACCTCCCGTCCCTCCTGGCCCGGCTCGCCGGCGCGCTGGGCGGGGCCGGCCTGCTGCCGCTCTTCTCGCGCATCGACGGCGACCACATGCTGGAGAACCAGGTGCGGCAGCGGCTCCATGAGGCCATCCAGCAGGACCCCGGCCTCTGCATGGGCGCCCTGCGCGACCGCACCGGCGTGGCGTGGGGCACCGCGGTCTACCACCTGCACCGCCTGGAGCGCAACGGCCTCGTGGTGTCGCTGCGGCACGGCGGCTACCGACGCTACTTCTCCCCCAGCGCCCCGCTGTCGCGCCACCGCTCCCACCTCGCGGTGCTGAGCCACCCGACCGCGCAGCGCATCGCCCTCTTCGTGCACGGCCACCCCGGCGTCGACCAGGCGAGCCTCTGCCGCGGCCTGGGGCTGCTGAGTCCGGCCGCCTCCAAGCACCTGGGCCGCTTCGAGGCGGTGGGCATGGTCACCGCGCAACGCGCCGGCCGCAGCCGCCTCTACCACCCCACCC
>JBHELM010000114.1:0-2790 GCA_046352715.1 Thermoplasmatota archaeon
GGGCAAGCTGCAGAACCGCCTCGTGCGGATGCTCGCCGGCGGCGGCAACCCCGACGTCAAGAGCATCGCCCTGCTGGGCCTCATCCAGTCCGCCGGCCTGCTGGGCCAGATGGTGCCCTCGTCGGCGCTGGCGTTCAACGAGAAGCGCATCAGCCTCCTGCTGTCGGGCCGCGACCCGCTGCACTACCGCGTCGACACCTCGGTGCGGCAGGTGCAGGACGCCTGCCTGCGGACCATCCTGGCGGACGTCAGAAAGCTGCGGTAAGCCTTCCGCGAAATCATCCCGGAATGTTCTTTGCTCCCCCATTTTTCCTCCTTCCTGGATGGCAAGGGCAATCTTCCTGGCAATCCTCCTTGGTTTGACGACCGCCAGCGCTGGCTGCGCGGGTTCCTCCAACGGGGGCGGCGGCAACTCGCTCCTGTCCCGCCAGTATGAGTTGGCAAAGGATCTGACTGTGGCGGTCAGCGCCAACAGTGTCTGGCACCTCGACGACTCCACCAACGGCGGTTCAGCTTCTTACTATTTCCGCCTGACCGATGACAGCTCCGTGGACATCGGCTTCATGCGGACGCAGAACGTCCAGGCCTGGGCAAGCGGGTCCACTTCCAATTGCTATGGCTGCTACACTTCCGTGAGGTCTGCGCACAACACGGTTTCCTTGGACTCCGGCCAGTGGAGCTTGGTCATCCGGTGCCGGAATGCTTTCGCGGACTGCGACGGCATCATGGACAGCGCGTCCTACGTTTCCTGACCTTGCGACCACAGATTTCCCATCTGTGAAGTCTGTGCAATCTGTGGTTCGGCGGGGGGCGTTTACGCCATAACGCGCGTGGCCGGCTTGGCGACCCATTCCTGCATGAGGCCGCCGAGGCGCTCCACGCCGATGCGGATCTTCTCGTCGGTGGGGTGGCTGAAGTTGAGGCGCATCGTGTTGAAGCCGACCTTGGGGTCGGGGTAGAACGACTTGCCGGGGACGAAGGCGACGTCGCGGGCGATGGCCTCCTTGAGCATCTCGGTGCAGTTGACGTGCTTGGGCATCTCGGCCCAGGTGAAGAGGCCGCCCTGGCTCTTGGTCCAGGTGGTGCCCTCCTTGGGGAAGTGCTGCCCCATCGCCTTGAGCATGATGTCGCGCTTGCCGCGGTACAGGCTGATGATCTGCGGCAGGTGCTTGTCGATGAGGCCGCCGGCCAGCAGGTCCGCGGCGATGTACTGGGTGAAGGCGTTGGTGCAGAGGTCGACCGACTGCTTGCTGATGACCATCTTGCGGGTGACGTCGCTCGGGGCGACGCTCCAGGCGAGGCGGAAGCCGGGCACCAGGATCTTGCTGAAGGTGCCGAGGTAGACCACGCGGCCCTCCGCCTTGTCCATGCTGAAGATGCTGGGGATGGGGGTGCCGTCGAAGCGCAGCTTGCCGTAGGGGTCGTCCTCGACGATGAGGAGGTCGTGCTCGTGCGCCAGCTCCAGCAGGCGCCTGCGGCGGGCGTGGCTGATGGTGGTTCCCGTCGGGTTGGCGAACGTCGAGACGATGTAGAGGAACTTGGGCCGGACGCCCTTGCGCTTGAGGTCTTGCAGGGTCGCCTCGACGGACTCCGGGATGATGCCGTCGCCGTCGGAGTCGGCGGTGGCGTACTTGGCGCCGAAGTAGTTGAAGGACTGCAGGGCGCCGAGGTAGGTGGGGTTGGCGACGATGACGGTGTCGCCCTTGTCGAGGAAGACGCGGCCCAGCAGGTCGAGGCCCTGCTGGCTGCCGTTGGTGATGAGGACGTTGTCGGGGTGGACGTCCATGCCGTCGGCCTGCAGGTGCTCGGCGATGGCCTCGCGCAGGACCGTGACCCCTTCGGTGGTGGAGTACTGGAGGGCCGACTTGGCGTGGTCGCGCAGGACGCGGTGGGTGGCCTCCTCGACCTCGCGGACGGGGAAGGTGCCCGGGTTGGGCAGGCCGCCGGCGAAGCTGATGATGTTGGGCTTCTCCGTCAGCTTCAGCAGCTCGCGGATTTCGCTGGCCTTCATCCCGTGCGTGCGCTCCGAGTAGAGCTTGCCGAAGTCCATCCTAGGCGCTGCGAGGGGCCCAAATCATAAAAGGGTTCGGCCAAGGGCAGCTTGCGGAAAACGAAGTTCAGTGATTCTGTCCATTTCTAGAATCTGTTCAATACCTGTGCAATGCTACTGAAAATCCACCCTTGCGATGCGGTGCTCCTTTGCCAGGGTTGCAGGATGTGCCCAGGCCGCCGGCCGCCGCGCCGCCGGACCCTGCGGTTTCATAGCAGGAGCAGGGCCCAGTACGCCAGCGCCGCCACCACCGCCGCGGCGGGGATGGTGATGATCCACGCCGTGACGATGCGCCGCGCCGTCCCCCACGACACCGCCGAGGCGCGCTGGAAGGCCCCCACGCCAAGGATGCTGCCGGTGATGCTGTGCGTGGTCGAGACGGGGACGCCCTTGTCGGCGAGGAACGCCAGGCCGATGGCGCTCGAGGTCTCCGCCGCGAAGCCTTGGCTGGTGTCGAGGTGGGTCAGTCGCGTCCCCATCGTCCGCACGACTTTGTGGCCGCCGATGAGCGTCCCGAGCGCGATGGCGAGCCCGGAGGCGAGGATGACCTCGACCGGCACCTCGAAGGTGGTGAGGACGCCGTTGGCCACCAGCAGGGCGGTGATGACGCCCATGGTCTTCTGGGCGTCGTTGCGGCCATGGCCGTGCGAGTAGAAGCTGGCGCTGCCGATCTGCAGGTAGCGGAACAGGTGCTTGACCCGCCCCGGCGAGGCGTGGCGGAACGCCCAGGAGATGACGAG
>JBHELM010000115.1:0-12492 GCA_046352715.1 Thermoplasmatota archaeon
GGCGTGGAGGTGCGGTTCTGGCCCTTCGCCCGGGTCGCGCTCTGCGTCCTGCCGCTCCTCCCCCTGGCGGCGTGGCTCACCTGGGGCGTCGCGCCGTGACGGCGACCACGACGAGGGTGGAGGCGGCCAGCCCCACCACGAGCCCGATGCCCAGGAAGGAGAGCAGCACGCCGCCGTCGTAGGCGCCGAAGGGGACGCGGCTCGCGCCGACCTCCTGCCCGGCCGGTGGGATGTGCAGCAGCGCCAGGTTGCGCGCCGACCAGTACTCCTGCAGGCTGATGGGTCCCTGGTCCTGCCCCTGCGCCAGCTCGACCATGCTGACCGGGAGCATCGGCTCGGCGCCGCCAGCGCGGGCGCGGGCGATGGCGCGGGCGGCCCCCTGCTGCGCGGCGGCCAGGACGCTGGGCGGGACCGTGCCGCCTCCGCCGCCGGTCTGCATGGCGACGCTGGCAAGGCTCTGCGCGTCGGCGGCGGCCAGGATGGCGGCGGCGAGGCGGCCCGCCTGCATCTGCACCCGGGCCTGGTCGAGCCGCGCCTGCGCCTCCCCCGCCTGGCCCTGGAGGACCGCCTGGGCGTAGCTCACCAGGTCGTTGGCCTGGTCCACCTCCGCCTGCGCCAGGTCCTGCAGGTCCGGGACCGCCGGCCCCGCGGGGAAGAGGTCGCGCAGGCTGGCCCACCAGCCCACGGTGCGGGCCCTCTCGGCGCAGAAGGCGCTGCTGGCGAGGCTCTCGCCCCACAGCCCCTGGTCGTGCTGCGACCGGGCCTGCGCCAGGAGCGCGTTGGCTTCCTGGGCGCGGTCCTGCGCCGCCCCGACGGCGTAGACGGCGTTGAGGTGGTCGGGCCTGAGGCCCTGCACCAGGGCGTTGGCCTGCTGCGCGACGGCGGCGCAACCCGCGTTGGCGTCCGCCACCACGGCCTCCCGGTTGGCGTTCGGGGCGGCGTGGAAGCGGGTGAGGTTCTCGGCGCGGCCCACCGCGATGGCGCCCTTGAACGCCTCCGTCGCGCTGGCGTAGTAGCGCCCATCGCTGAATGCCTGCTGCGCCTTAGCCAGCTCGTCGCGCGCCGCCTGGACCTGGGCGTCCACCTGCGCCTTCCCCTGCGCGTTCAGCCGCGCCACCTGCGGGTCGGCGGCGGCGCGGTCGACGCGGCCGGAGAGCGCCTCCACCTGCGCCGTCACGGAGGGCGACAGCAGCGCGGCGTAGTCGGTGGTGCCGGGCACCGCGACATCGCGGGTGGCGAGGTGGACGTGGGCGGCCTCCTCCAGCAGCTCCGTGAGCGTGGAGACGCTGTGGCAGGCGATGCTGAGGTCGGCGCAGTGCCTCGCCATGTCCACCTGCACGGTGCGGGGGCCCTGCGGCGTGGACCGCTGCGTGGGCGCCACGTCGAGCCCCGCCGGATAGAGGAAGGTCCGGATGCCCGCCTGCGCGGCGCCCTCCGCCTTGGCCGGGACGCCGCCGACGGGGCCGATGGTGCCGTCGGGGTTGATGGTGCCGGTCGCCGCCACGGTGTCGTCGAGCGTCCACTCGTCCTCGGGGTGGAGCAGGTTGTGCAGCGCGACGGCGAGGGCGAGCGTCATGTCGGCGCCAGCCGAGGGGCCGCCGATGATGGTGCTGCCGCTGCGGAACGAGACGAGGTAGTCCTGCCGCGACCAGTCGACCCCGAGGGTGTCGCCGGCCACCTGCGCCGCCAAGCGGACGGAGCCCTGGAAATCGGTCTGCGCCAGCGGCTTGGTGGAGAGGTAGACCCTGCCCGAGCCGCCGCCCAGCACCGTGGCCTCGACGTCGGCGGCGGTGCCCACGAAGCCGTTGCCGGTGTCCTCCACCGCGAGGGCGACGACGTGGACGGGGCCGGAGCTGGGCAGGCTGGGGCCCGCGAGCGCCACCGGGACGGCGGCGGGGAGGGAGAGCAGCAGGGCCGCAAGCCACGCGGCGGGTCGCATGGGGCCCGGCGACCTGCGCCGCGGCCATGAAGTTTGTCGAACCGATGGAGGATTCCTCCGCAAGGCGGAAGGGGAGAACCAAGCGCGAAGCGTGATAAACGGCGCCGCGCGTTGCCCCCTATGCTCCGCCTCCTCCCGGCCCTGAGCCTCGCCGCGCTTTGCGCCCTTGCCGCCCTCCCGGCCGCCCAGGCGCAGGCGGGCGCCAACGACCCGAAGATCACGGTCACGCTGGAAGTCACCCCCAAGGCGCCCACCATCCCCCTCGGCGGCGCGCAGGACTTCGACGTCACCGTCAAGCTCGCCACCCAGAACATCTACTGCAGCAGCCAGGGTAGCGTGACGGTCGCCCTCGCCCTCAAGGACAGCGGGCTGCCGGGCGTCACCGGCACCCTGCCCACCAGCCTCGACGTTCCCGTCCAGGCCAACGTCAGCCCGCCCACGGTCACCGCCAACTCCCAGGGCAGCGCCGTGGCCAAGCTCGCGGTCACGGTCGCCAGCAGCGCCGCGGCGGACCACGCGCACAGCTTCACCGTCACCGCCAACACCCCGGCGGCGCTCCCGACCGGCTGCTCGGCCCTGAGCGCGGTCCCGCCGCCAGCGGCCTCGGCGACCGCCGAGGTCGCGATGAAGACCGGCTCCGGCGCCGGCATGACCTCCACCGCCACGGGCGTCGGCGCCACCGCCGGCAACTGCGCGGCCAACGTCTCGGCGGGCAGCGTCTCCATCAGCGCGCAGGGGAGCTGCCCGACCACCAACAAGGCGTTCTTCCTGCCCCTGCAGGTCCAGGTGGGCGCCCTGCTGGCCGTGGCGCTCCTGGCCCGTCGCCGCTGATTCGGACCCCCGCGACCGCGAAGGGCGCCACAGCGCAGGGAACCTTTCCTGGCCTTCGCGGCGTTCGCGGTCAAGAGGGGCATGTCAGGCGCTGCGGGCCTCGACGGTGTCGTCGAACTCCTGCCCCTCGCAGAGCAGCCGTGCCCGTTCCACCTGGAGCGGCGTCCCCAGCAGGATGAGGCGGTCGCCGGGCCGGATGGACTGCGCCTCCATGGCGGGGAGCGGGTGCTGCGTCCCCCCCGGCCACAGCCCGACCACCACGCTGCCGGTGCGGCCGCGCAGGTCGGCGGGCCCGACGGCCTGCCCGACGAGGCTGGAACCCTCCCGCACCGTCACCTCGGCCACCGTCGCGAGGCGGCTCTGCGCCGTCATCCGCAGCGCCTCGCCGTGCGCCACGATGAGCGCCTCGGCGCGGGCGAGCTGGTGGGCGTCCCCGAGCAGCACCAGCAGGTCGTCCGGGCGGACAATCTCCTCCGGGCCCGGGTTGACCACCTCGCGGCGGTTGCGCTGCAGGACGGCCACGGTGGCGCCGGTCAGCTCCCGGATGCGGCCGCGGCCCAGGGGGGCGTTGGCGAGCGGCGAGTCCCCCGGCACCGCGACGGCGGCGGAGCGCACGCCCCACGGGTACTTCTCCATCATGCGGTCGAGGACGGCGCCCGCCTCGGCGTCGTGGCCCAGGACGCGGGTGATGCTCGCCTCGACGGCGCGGTGGACGCGGTGGAGCTGCCGCCACGCCAGCACGGCGAGGATGATGGCGAGGAAGAAGCCGCCCAGGAAGACCGGCAGGGCGCGCGGCACGAGCAGCCCGAGTGGGGCGAACACCAGGACGGCGGCCGCCAGCAGCCAGGCGTCCACCAGGCGGGCGCGCGCCCCGGCCGCGGCGTCCATGTCGGGGACGTTGCCCACGGCGTCGCGGTAGCGGCGGTAGGTGCCCAGCAGCAGCGGCGCCGCGACGGCGGTGGCCACCCCCACCACCAGCATCGGCAGCAGGATGGCGGAGCGCGAGGAGTAGCGGTCGATGACGCGCGGCCCGGCCCAGGCGCACAGCAGGACCCAGGCCAGGAGCAGCAGGACGTTGGCAAGCAGGAGCCGCAGCGCGTTGCGGCGGCGCGAGGGGTCGGGCTCGGCGGCGGGTGCCGTGTGCCGGAGGCTGTGCAGGACCCGCCACAGGGGGCGGCGCAGCCCGGCCGGGATGCGGTCGGCGAGGCGGGCCAGCGCCGGCACTCCCCGGATCAGGAGGGGGGCGAGCACCAGCAGGACCAGCATGGCGCCGACGATGCCGGTGCCCAGCAGCGGGTGGGCGATGCCGTGCGCCTGCGCCGCCGCCACCAGGATGAGGCTCATCTCGCCCAAGGTCCCCAGCGCGAAGGCCGCCCGCAGCGCGTCGGCCAGCGGGAGCCCCGCGGCGAGGCCGGCGGGGACGTGGACCAGCAGCTTGGCGCCCCCGAAGGCCAGCGCGATGGCCGCCACCAGGCCGGGGTGCGTCACCACCGAGAGTGGGTCCACCGCGAGGCCGGAGGTGAAGAAGAACAGGGCCAGGGCGACGTCGCGCAGCCCGGCCAGGGAGTTGCGGACCACGAAGCGGCTGCCCGCCTCGGCCGCGGCCACGCCGGCCACCAGGGCGCCCAGCTCCGCCGAGCCGGCCAGCGAGCCCAGCCAGCCGAAGCCGAGCACCAGCGCCGCGCCCGCCAGGACCAGCAGGTCGTTGGAGTGGCGGCGGGTGACAGCGTCGAGGGCGCGCGGCACCAGCAGCAGCCCCGCCGCGGTCAGCAGGACGAACAGGAACAGCAGCTTCCCCACCCCGGTGAAGGGGGTCCACCAGGCCGCCGCGCTGGAGGCCGTGCCGACGCTGCCGAGGAGGGCGATGACCCCGAAGAAGCCGGCCGCGGCCACGTCCTCCGCCAGCCCCACGCCGATGACCCGCTGCCGCAGGAAGGAGGGGAAGCCGGCCGTCAGGCGCTCGCCGAACAGGGTGGAGGAGGTGGTGACCGCGAAGCCGAGCGCGAGCGACTCCAGCAGGCCCCAGCCCCACACCCGCGCCATCGCCATGGCGGCCAGGGCGGGGACCAGCAGGTCGAACGGCAGCACCAGCGCCAGGTTGCCGAGGACCTCGCGCAGGCGCCGCAGGTCCATCTCCAGCCCGATGAGGAACAGCACGACCAGGACGGCGATGTGCGCGGAGGGCGCCAGCACCTCCGGCGGCAGCGTCGGGGTGGAGGCGATGCTGGGCGACAGGACGACGCCGAAGACGAGGTAGCCCAGGGCGGGCGGCAGCCGCAGGCGGTGCGCCAGGTAGCCGATGGCGGCGAGGCCCACCACCACCGCCGCGACCACGAGCAGGGCGTCCGCCACGACCCGCAGAGGCGCGCGAGCGGCAAAGCGCTTTCCAGTTGCGCACGACGAAACGGGGTCGCTTCGCTCACCCGTTTCGCCGGTGGCGAAGATGGCGGGGGCCCTCCGGGCCCCCGCGCCCCCTCGGGGGAACGGGCGGTCGCGCCGCCGTACGGCCGCGCTCACCGCGCGGCCGGGCTCTTCCCGGCGCTCGCGGCTCACTTCGTTCGCCGCTTGCTGGGGGCTCGCTGCGCTCGCGCGACCGCCCATGCCGACGCCGGGCCACCTGCGTCGCGGCAGGCCCAGGGCAATGGCATGGGTGGCCACGCCGAAGGCCCCGCGCAAGCGCCGAGCGAAGCAAGGCGCGCGCAAGGGAAGGAGCCGGCGGGCCGGTGAGACCCGCCGTCGCGAGCGGCCACCCCTTCCTCCGAGGGGTCTGGGGCCCGGACGGGCCCCAGTGTCTTAGATCGCGGCGAAACGCGGTTCCCGAGCGAAGCGAAGGGAACCCGTTTCGCCGCAAGGCAAACCCTCAAGCCGGCGGGGCGTGGCGGGGGGCCGTGGCGGTGCCGCATCCGCCGGCATCCCGCGACGGGCGTCGCCGCGTGCAGTTGCCGCTGTGGAGCTGGAGCTACGTCACGTTCCGCTTCGGCGACGGCCTCACGAGCGGCCTCATCACCCTGGCGGTGCTGCTGCACTACCACCTGCCGCTGTGGGCGATGGCGCTCACGACGGCGGCGCAGAACCTGGCCGGCGTCCCGGCGACATTCCTGTGGGGCAAGCTGATGGACATGGGGGTGAGGCGGCGCCCCATCGTGGTGACCGGCTTCGCGATGGCCGCCCTCGCCATGGCCGCCCTGGCGACGCTGCCGCCCTACCCGCTCTTCGTCGCGGCGAGCATCCTCTACACCGTGTTCGGGGTCGCCACCTCCCCCGCCGCCTCCACGATGGTCCTGCAGCGCGTCCCCCGCCACCGCTGGAGCCGCGTCACCGGGGCCCTGAGCCGCCGCACCGGCACGGCGTTCCTGCTGGGGATGCTCTGCTCCATCCTCGTCGCCCTTCCCTCCGGCTGGTGGCAGGCCATCGACCCCGCCCTCGCCGCGTCGCCCCTCGTCGGCGGCCCCCACTTCCCGGGCATGTTCGCCGCGGCGGCCGTGATGGCGGGCATGGCGGCGATCCTGGCCCACAACACGGTGCCTCCCTACCAGCCGCCGCTGCCGCACGAGGCGGGCCACGACCCGCGCCTCATCCAGGCCAGCCAGCGCCGCTTCGAGCGCGCCGTCTTCTTCCCCGGCCGCATCCGCAACCGCCCGCGCTGGAGGGACCTGGTGGCGATGGCGCAAAGCCCGCACCGCCTCTGGCCGCTGGGCTACGCCCTCACCTTCGCTGGCTCGGTCTGCTTCTTCAGCAGCTACCCCGGCATCCTGAGCGAGCACCTCGGCCTCGCCGCCGGCCTGGTGCTGCTGGCGCAGGCGCCCAGCAACGTCGTCACCCCCATCACCTACCCGTGGGCGGGGCGGCGCGGCAACCGCCTCGGCGAGTCCCGGGGCGTGGCCGAGGGCTCCGTCCTGCGCACCGCCGCCCTGCCGCTGTTCTGCCTCTCGGTCATCGTCCTCGGGACGAAGGGCTACCTGGTGTTCCTGCTGCTGCACGGCGTCATGGGGCTCAGCTTCGCCCTCATCCAGGTCAACGGCCCCGTCATCCTCGCCGGGCTGCACCCGGGCGGGCGCGGGCAGGGGGTGGGCACCTACCACGCCGCGGTCGGCGTCGGCACCCTGCTCGGCTCGCTCTCCGCCTACGTCCTGCTGCGCGTGGCCGACTACCGCGTCAGCTACCTCTGCGCGGTGGCCTTCGCCCTCCTGGGCGGCCTGCTCATCCAGGCGGCGCACCGCCGCACCCGGGCACCGCAATCCCCAAGTGGCGTCGCCGCGGTCGCTCCGTGATGCGTGCCCTCCCCCTGCTCCTCCTGCTCGGCGCCCTCCTGTCCGGCTGCGCCTCCGGGCCCGGTCGGGGACGCGGGGCAGACCACCCCGCCGCCGACCTGTTCCCCGGGGAGTGCGTCCCGCAGGCGCAGGCCATCCCGTTCGGCGGCGGCCACGACCACAAGGACCCGGCGCAGCACCGCCTCGCCTGCAACGCCACGCTGCTGGCCTACGACGACCTGCGCCGCTTCGGCTGGGACAACGAGACCGTCGTGGGCGCGCACGTCGCGGACGTCCACGGCACGCTGCTGGCCATCGGCGTCAACGCCGGCGAGACCAAGGACGGCCAGCAGGGCTTCCACCTGTTCGACATCAGCGACCCCGGCAAGCTCGTCCACCTCGCCTTCTGGAAGACCGACTACGTGGGCGGCGACCGCACCGTCGTCTTCTCCGGCGACGGCAAGACCGTCTTCATGGGCTACGAGAAGGCGTCGCGCTCCGGCGTGGCGGCCGTCGACGTGAGCGACCCCACCCAGCCCAGGGAGGTCGCGTTCTGGAGCGACCCGCAGGGCTACGGCAGCCACACCATCGCGGCCGGCACCATCGGCGGCGTGCAGTACGTCTTCGCCCTCGCCTTCGGCGTCAACATCCTGCGCTACGACGCCGGCGGCTTCACCCTGGTCGGCAAGTACGCCACCAACGACGCGCTCTCCGTCCTCGACGCCCCCGGCTCGCAGACCGGCCCGACGACCTACGCCTTCCGCTCCCTCTACGGCCACGACATGACGTTCTACGCCGACCCGGTGGAGGGCGGCCGGCCGCTGCTGTTCGTCGCCTACGCCTACGACGGCCTCAAGGTCCTGGACCTCGCGGTGCCGAGCGCGCCCGCCCTGCTGGGCCGCTGGATGCCGCCCGCCGACACCGCCAGCAAGCACTACACCCACAGCGTCGCCGTCGAGCGCGCCGCCGACGGGAAGCTGCTGGTGGTGGTCGGCAGCGAGACCTTCGAGCCCGAGAACCAGGCCATCGCGAGCCCGCTCTGGGTCCTGGACGCGACGGAGACGGTGAAGGGCCCGCTCGCCCTGGGCGCCGCCAGCGGCCTCGGCCCCGAGCCGGTGCTGCTGGGCACCTGGCGCAACCCCAGCGGCGCCCCCGCCGGCAACCTCGGCCTCTCCGTCCACTTCTTCCGCCTCCAGGGTGGCCTGCTCTACGTCAGCCACTACCACGGCGGCGTCTGGGCCATCGACCTCCGCAGCGACGCCGCCCGCCGCGTCCCCGCCGCGTTCGGCTACGCCATGCCGGTTCCGCCGGGCGCCGTGCGCGCGCCGCAGGAGTGCTGCATCGGCTTCGACCTCGGCGGCGTCCCCATGGTGTTCGACGTCGCGGTGCACGACGGCGTCGTCTACGCGGCCGACGAGACGCAGGGCGTGACGGCCATCCGGTTCGGGCCGCCGCCGGCCTGACCAACCAAAACCACGGATTGCACGAGGAACATTTTTCCTTGCCATCTGTGGAATCCGTGGTTTGGCAGAGTGCGGAGCCAACGCAGACACCCATCCCGCGACGGAAACGCTAAGTCGGACGCCCCGCCATCCCCGCCTGTGCGCCTCCTCGCGTCCCTCCTCGTCCTGCCGCTGGCCTTGGGCGGCTGCCTCGACGGAATCGTGGGCGGGGGCGACGCGGGGCCGAAGGACTACGCCTCCGACCGCTCCTACAAGACCTGGGTCGTCGAGGTCGACCACAGCACCGGCGCCACGCCCGACGGCGCCCTGCTCGACTTCGTGAAGGGCCGCCTCAACGGCATGGTGCGCAAGGAGGGCATCGAGTTCCGCGCCGACGAGACGCTGGCCACCGACGGCAGCCGCGCCTGGAGCGACGCCGACGTGCAGGCGCTCGCCGAGCAGCACCAGGGGCTCAAGACGGGCGGCTCGCAGGCGGTGACGCACCTGCTGTTCCTCACCGGCCACTCCGCCTCCGACAGCGGCGACCGCAAGGTGCTGGGCGTCACCTACGGGCACCACCTGGTGGCCATCTTCTCCGACTCCGTGAAGGCCGCCTGCACCGCGCCGCTGCCCATCCTGGGCTGCGACGCCTCGCCCTACTTCCGCGCCGTCCTGGTGCACGAGTTCGGCCACGTCCTCGGCCTCGTCAACAACGGGGCGGCGATGGTCCACCCGCACGAGGCTGGCACCTGCGGCAGCGCCCCTGACCGCGGCCACTCCGCCAACCGCGACTCCGTGATGTACTGCCAGGTGGAGTCCAGCCTCGCCTTCACCCTGTTCGGCAGCGGCGGGCCGCCCACCGACTTCGACGACAACGACCGGGCCGACATCCACGCGCTGCAGTAGCCTGCGCCCGACGGAGCGCGAAGGACGCGAACCCAAGGAACGGGGCGACTCTTTCCGAACCTTCGCGTCTTTCGCGGTTCCGGGTGGCGCTGTGCGGCGTTCCGCCACGCCTAAGGGGATGCACCCTCTGCGCCTCCCGTGGCCTGCATCCCGAGCCCTGACGCCCCCTGCCGGGCCAACCTGGACCTGATGCCGGGGGACACGGCCCTCTGGATGTACCTCCTGAGCGCCCTCGCGGTGGCCATCTTCCTCTACGGCTTCTACGACATGGTGCGGGTGTGGCGCCTCGGCAAGCCGTGGAAGCCAGGCGACTGGAAGGCGGGCATCGCGCGCTTCGTGAAGGCGATGGCCACCCACCGCAAGTTCATGCAGGACAAGCGGCCGGGGACGATGCACTCCTGGATTTTCTTCGGCTTCGTGGCGCTGTTCGTCGGGACGCTCATCGTCGCCGTGGACTACGACCTGTTCGAGCACATCCTGGGCTCCAAGCTGCTGAAGGGCAACCCCTACCTGCTCTACGAGCTGGCGCTGGACGCCTTCGGCGTGCTGTTCCTGCTCGGCCTCGGCTACGCCATCTGGCGCCGCTACTCGGAGCGCCCGCCGCAACTGCACCGGACCGCCAACCCGGAGGCGCCACGTTGGCTGCGCGGCGCCGACCCCGACCTGTCGGCGCTCGCCTTCCTGTTCCTCATCGGCGTGACGGGGTTCCTGCTGGAGGCGCTGCGGCTGCAGTACCAGCTCAAGGTGGACCACATCAACTACGCGCCGTGGTCGTTCGTCGGCAACGCCATCGGCCTCACCGTGCAGGGCTGGCCCGTGCAACGCCTGCTCGCCGTCTACCCGTTCCTCTGGTACACCCACTTCCTCCTCTGGTCCGCGACGCTCGCCATCCTGCCCTGGACGAAGCTCAAGCACATCGTCACCAGCAGCCTGAACGTCTATTTCCACGACCCGACGCGGCAGAGCCGGCCGGAGCTGCCGACGCCGTTCCACCTCCAGGCCGTGCTGGAGTCCGGCGCCACCGACATCCCGCCGGTCGGCTACGCCACCATCCGTGACCTCACCTGGAAGGACCGCCTGAGCCTCGACGCCTGCACCAACTGCGGCCGCTGCGAGGCGCAGTGCCCCGCCACCGCCGCCGGCCGCCCGCTCTCGCCGCGCAAGCTCATCCAGGACATGAAGGCCGAGATGTGGCGCGACGCCCGTGACGAGCGCTCCGCGGCGCGCAATCCGGCGAAGGCCACGGCCACCGGAGTCCCCCACGCGCTGCCGACGGTGTACGCGGGCGCCGAGGCCAACACCGGCCCCGCGCACCAGTCGCGCAAGCTCGCCACGGTCGACGGCGTGGGCTCGGCGCTGCAGGAGGCGACGCTGTGGTCCTGCACCACGTGCCGCGCCTGCGTCACCGCCTGCCCGGTCGACATCGAGCACGTCGACCTCATCCTGCAGATGCGCCGCGCCCTGGTGATGGAGTCGCGGCTCGACGAGCACCAGCAGAAGCTGCTCATCAACATCACCAACGCCGGCAACCCGTACGGCTTCCCCGCCAGCGACCGCGCCAACTGGATGGCCAAGCTCCCCGACGGCGTGTTCGCGCCGACGGCGGCGGAGAAGGCGGCCAGGAGCGAGCCGTTCGAGTATCTGTGGTGGGTCGGCTGCTCCGGCTCCTACGACCCCCGCAACCAGGAGGTGACCCGCGCCATCGCCACCATCCTGAACGCCGCGAAGGTCGACTTCGCCGTGCTGGGGACGGAGGAGCGCTGCAACGGCGACCCGGCGCGGCGCCTCGGCGAGGAGGGGCGCTTCCAGCAAAGCGTCATGGAGAACCTCGCCACGCTCAACCAGTACAAGGTCACCAAGGTCATCGCCCAGTGTCCCCACTGCTTCAACACCCTCCGGAACGAGTACCCGGAGTTCGGCGCCAAGCTGGAGGTCGTCCACCACACGCAGCTCCTGGAGACGCTGCTGGCGGAGGGAAGGGTCCCGCTCAAGGAGGGCAAGCCGCTCCAGGTCACCTACCACGACTCCTGCTACCTCATGCGGCACAACGGCGTCGCCGACGCCCCCCGCAACGTCCTCAAGAAGGCCAACAACGGCCTCCCGGTCCTGGAGATGGCGCAGAGCCGCGAGCAGGGCCTCTGCTGCGGCGCGGGCGGCGCGAACATGTGGTACGAGGTCAAGGACGAGAAGACCCGCATCAACGTCATCCGCGCCAAGCAGGCCATCGACACCGGCGCCGACACCGTCGCCACCGCCTGCCCGTTCTGCCTCACCATGATGACCGACGGGCTCTCGCTCACGGGGCAGGAGGGCAAGATGCAGGCCCGCGACCTGGCCGAGATTGTCCTCGACCACCTAGATTGGATGCCGACCCCGAAGACGCCGGAGGCGGCTTCGGCGTCAACTCCGGCGGGCGCCGGAGCTTCCGGCGGCTGGAGCGGGTAGCACCGCCTTGATACCGGGGCCGAGACGTTCCCTACAGCCCCTGCCAGCCATGGGCCAAGTGGGAATCTGGATTGTATGCCGAGCGCTCTTCTCAGAGGATTTAGGTCAATTTTGGACCAGAATTTCTAGAGAATCCATTGGAAATATTCATATGATTAATTTGCCTCACAATTTGCGGAACCATGATGCGTGGAATAATTTCCGTAGGATTGCTGATTGTCCTTTTCGCCTCTCTTGCACCCGGTGCCACTGCGGCGCATTTGTGTCTCTCTTCCCAAGGCAATTGTATCCGCGTGCTTGAGACCTCCTGCTATGCACAGGTGGAAATTGCATCAGGTGCTGGGGCCGGTTGTGGTGCAACCACCCCCTTCCAAGGCGGAGGCTTTTGCCCTGTGGAATATGGAACCAACCCTGGGCAGCCGGTTTGTTGGTACTTGCTTCCTGGCGGCGACTGCACATTGGTCAAATACAACTACTATGGCAGTGGTTGGAAGTGCCTTTAGCCCGCTAGAGAAGTCGGACCCACAAAGCGTCCCTACGGTCGAGTATTCCTCACGGAGATTCTGCAAAGCGTCCGAAGACTTTATGGGCCCGCCAGGGCCCTTGGCACCCCATGTCCTTCCGGACGCTCGCTCTCTGCGCCCTCCTCGCCGTCACCCTCGCCGGGCCGGCGCAGGCC